>NZ_CATJGZ010000132.1:0-54246 GCF_949740115.1 Bacteroides sp. 41_26 | reverse complement strand
TTTCCATGAAGTGATTGGTTCCGATAGCCCAGAAGAAAGACAAACGAGGAGCAAATGCATCGATATCAATACCCGCAGCCGTACCAGCACGAAGGTATTCCAGACCATCGGCCAGTGTATAAGCCAACTCAATATCGGCTGTTGCACCTGCTTCCTGCATGTGATAACCGGAAATAGAGATAGAGTTGAACTTCGGCATCTTCTGCGAAGTATATTCAAAGATATCAGAGATAATCTTCATAGAGAATGCAGGCGGATAAATATAGGTATTACGCACCATGAATTCCTTCAGAATATCATTCTGAATGGTTCCCGCCATCTCTTCCAACTGTGCACCTTGTTCAAGACCGGCATTGATATAGAAAGCCAGAATCGGAAGAACCGCACCATTCATTGTCATAGATACAGACATCTTGTTCAAAGGAATACCATCAAACAGGACTTTCATATTCTCAAGCGAGCAAATAGATACACCGGCTTTACCGACGTCACCTACTACACGTTCGTGATCGGGGTCGTAGCCGCGGTGCGTAGCAAGGTCGAATGCTACCGACAAACCTTTCTGGCCGGAAGCCAGGTTACGACGGTAGAAAGCATTGGATTCTTCGGCAGTAGAGAATCCGGCATACTGACGGATTGTCCAGGGACGAAGGGTGTACATCACTGAATACGGGCCACGCAGATAAGGAGGGAGTCCGGCTGCATATTCCAGATGCTCCATACCTTCAAGGTCTTCTTTTGTATAAACAGGCTTCACACTGATGTGCTCCGGAGTCTTCCAGTTACTTTCGATTCCGTTAGCCTTTTGCCACTCTGCACCGTTAGCGGGCTGAAATGCAGCATATATATCTAAGTTCTTAAAATCTTTTCGCATGTTCTTATTTACAATTTACGATTGAAGTTATTTCTTCAACAACTTAGCGTTAAACTCTTTAAGTGTATCGAGTACGTTGACACGCACATGAATGAAGTTTTCAATACCTGCGGCTTTCAACTCGTCCATGCAAGCAGGAGCACCGGCAACAATGAACATCGCACGGCCATTCACTGCTTTGAAGGCAGGAATAGCATATTCTGCATATTCATCGTCACTGGAACAAAGTACTACAATATCAGCCTTAGCAGCCATTGCAGCCTCCACACCAGCTTCAACCGATTCAAATCCTAAGTTATCAATTACCTCATATCCGGCACAAGCCAGGAAGTTACATGAATATTGTGCACGTGCCTGACGCATAGCCAAGTTACCAATGGTCAACATGAATGCTTTAGGACGTTTTCCGGAAGTCTCCGTTTCAAGACGCAATGCCTCAAACTCACTGGCAGCACGGTCAAAGTTCAGTGTAGCCACCTCTTTTTCGCAGGTATCGTGTCCGCCACAGCAGCATTTTGCTTCTACCGGCTTCTTTTCACCTGCTTTTTCGTTGAAGTTCGGGAACTGATTGGTACCCAACAGGATCTCACGACGCTGTGCTACAGCTTTGTGACGGGCTTTATTACTTTCATTCACAGCAGCCTGTACCGTACCGGCCTTGAGAGCAGCATAGAATCCACCTTCTTCTTCTACAGCCAGGAAAAGTTCCCATGCTTGTCTGGCAATGGATACTGTCAGATTTTCGATATAATAAGAACCTGCAGCCGGGTCAACCACTTTATCAAAGTGAGACTCTTCTTTCAGCAACAATTGCTGATTACGGGCCATACGCTCAGAGAATTCATCCGGAGTTTCATAAGTTTTGTCAAACGGAACAACCGTCATTGAATCTACACCTGCCAAAGCAGCACTCATCGCCTCTGTCTGTGTACGCAGCAAGTTCACATGAGCATCAAACAAAGTGAGGTTGAAAGTAGAAGTTTCGGCATGTACTCGCATCTTAGCAGCGCAACGACATTCGCCGTTTGCCCCTTTATTATCGCAATCGCGCAGACATTCGGGATTATAGAAAGCTACAATATTGGCCCATAGCATACGGGCAGCGCGGAATTTAGCTATTTCAAGAAAGTAATTAGAGCTAATGCCGAAGTTAAATTTGATCTTCTTAGCTACTATGGCAGCAGGTACTCCGGCCTCAGTGAGCTGATTCATATATTCATTACCCCATGCGAGTGCGTAACCCAGCTCCTGAGAGATATAAGCACCTGCATTATTCAGCGAAAGCGCATTTACATTGAGTACGCGATAGAAGGGTAACGGCTGAATAGCTTCAATCAAGGCTTTCGCCGTCTGAACCATATCCCCTTTCTCCTTCCCCCTAGAGAGCATTTTGTTGAAATAGTCAAAGTTGATAGATCCCTGCAACTTCTTCACATCATAATCTTTCTTTTGGAAATAAGCAACCAGAAGATTAGCCAGTTCTACTACATGTCCCTGACAGGTAGAGAAGTTGAGTTCAACACATTCTGCGCAAATATCGTTCAGCAAAGTCTCAATATAAGCTGCATTAAGTTCTTTTGCTTTTACATGGAAAGAGAGAGAGTCGATACCCTTATTCAATATATCAAGTGCCTTGGTATTTGCTTCTTGGGGGGATTCTACTTTAATTTCCTGACGAACCAGCCATTCGTTACTGTCTTTTTTCGTTCCTCTCAGATAAGGAAATTCTCCGGGAAGTGCATCGGTTGTTTTCAATCCTTCAAGGTCTTCCATACGATAGAAAGGTTTTACCTTGAATCCTTCGTTTGTTTTCCAAACGAGTTTCTTCTCAAAATCAGCGCCTTTAAGGTCTGCTGTGACTTTCTCCATCCACTTCTCGGTGGAAACAGGAGAAAAGTCTGAGAAGAGCTTTTCTTTACTGTCTGCCATAGTTTATTGTAAGTTTAAAACAAGATTAATATTATCTTTATCTTAATGAATCTTTCTAAGTGCTGCCAATAGCCTTACAAAGATAGACAAATACTTCTAATGCAATACTTTTTTTAGGGAAAATTCGCACTGCCGGATAGCAAGGTGTCACCAATAAATAAAAGAGAGAATTTGTTTGATTACCTGCTTTGTTATGACTAATTTTGCGGCAATTTTAATAAAAAACTACTATGGATTGGATACAAAGTTTATTATGGGATCCCAGCTCCGTAGCACACATCGTCTTTCTTTATGCCTTTGTGATAGCTGCCGGAGTACTCTTAGGGAAGATTAAAATCTTCGGAGTTTCATTGGGAGTTACCTTTGTTTTGTTCACCGGTATCCTGATGGGACACTTCGGATTTACCGGCGACATACACATTCTGCATTTCATCCGCGAGTTCGGATTGATATTGTTCGTGTTCTGTATCGGCTTACAGGTGGGGCCCAGTTTCTTCTCTTCATTCAAAAAAGGAGGAATGACACTCAATCTGCTTGCTGTAGGTATTGTGGTATTGAATATTGCCGTGGCGTTGACTATCTATTTCATTGCTAACGGCCGTATTGAATTGCCAATGATGGTGGGTATCTTATATGGTGCCGTAACGAATACACCGGGACTTGGTGCTGCACAGGAAGCATTGACACAACTCAACTACAACGGGCCTCAGATAGCCCTGGGATATGCATGTGCTTATCCGTTGGGTGTAGTTGGTATCATTGGTTCCATCATTGCCATTCGTTACCTTTTCCGTATCAACCTTGCGAAAGAGGAAGAAGAACTCAAAAATCAGGATGCTGAACATATGAAACACAAGCCTCATCTGATGAGCCTTGAGGTACGTAATGAATCGATAGACGGCAAAAGACTGATTCAGGTTAAAGATTTCCTTGGACGTCCTTTTGTCTGTTCACGCATCCGGCACGAAGGGCATGTCAGTATTCCCAATCATGAAACCGAATTTCATATGGGTGACCAGGTCTTTATTGTTTGTTCAGAAGAAGATGCAGAGGCTATCATTGCTTTCATTGGAAAAGAGATACAGGTAGACTGGGAAAAACAAGACATGCCGATGGTATCACGCCGTATCCTGATTACCAAATCCGATATAAACGGTAAAGAGTTAGGGGATATGCATTTCCGGAGTATGTTCGGAGTGAACATTACCCGCGTCAACCGTTCGGGTATGGACTTGTTTGCCGACCCGCATCTTACTTTACAGGTAGGTGACCGCGTCATGGTAGTAGGCCAGCAGGATGCTGTAGATCGCGTGGCAAGTGTACTTGGTAACTCTCTGAAGCGTCTGGATCATCCGAATATCGTGACTATCTTCGTAGGTATTTTCCTGGGTATCTTCCTGGGTAGTCTGCCGATTGCTTTCCCGGGTATGCCAACGCCGGTAAAACTTGGTTTGGCAGGTGGTCCGCTGGTGGTAGCCATTCTGATCGGCCGTTTTGGATACAAACTTCATCTGGTTACTTATACAACGATGAGTGCCAACCTGATGCTGCGTGAGATAGGTATTGTATTATTCCTGGCCAGTGTAGGTATCGAAGCGGGAGCAAACTTCGTACATACGGTGGTAGAAGGAGACGGTTTATTGTATGTGGGCTATGGCTTCCTCATTACCGTTATTCCATTGCTGATTATCGGTGCAATTGCACGTCTATATTATAAGGTGAATTATTTCACACTAATGGGGCTTATTGCCGGTAGTAACACCGACCCTCCCGCATTGGCTTATTCCAATCAGGCTTCAAATAATGATGCACCTGCCGTGGGATACTCTACTGTCTATCCGCTAACTATGTTCCTGCGTATTCTGGCGGGGCAAATGATATTACTGCTGATGATGTGATTATTTAATTGACAGTGGACAGTTGACAATTGACAGCTACTATGCAGCATGATAGCGCAGCTAACTGTCAATTGTCAATTGTCAACTGTCAATTCGACTATAGTTTCAGTTTCCTGGCAACGAACTCTTCTATAAACCTTACCGTTTCTTCAACGCCTAACACAGAAGAATCAATGCAAAGATGATAGGTTGCTGCTGCTCCCCAGGTTTTATAGCTATAATAGTTATAATATTCCGAACGCTTCTTATCCGCCTTCTCCATCATTCCTTCAGCATCTTCTTCACTGATGCCATGTATGCTTCGAAGCCGCGCGATACGGTCTTCTTTCGATGCAGATATAAAGATGTTGACACAACGAGGATGTTCACGCAGAATATAATCGGCACAGCGTCCGACGAATAGGCAGGATTTGGTTGCCGCCAGATTACGGATAACATCACTCTGAATTTTAAAGAGAGCATCATTGCTCAGACAATTGGTACAGGGCATAGCCCCGTCACTGATAAAAGGAAAGCGCATCCCAAACAATCCGCCTATAATGCCTTGCGAAGCCTTCTCATCGGCTTTCTCGAAGAACTCCCGGCAAAGTCCACTCTCTTCCGAAGCGAGATTAATCAACTCTTTATCATAAAAGTCGATTCCTAACCGGGCTGCCAGCCTCTCGCCTATATCTTTTCCGCCACTACCTAACTGACGACCGATATTAATAACATAATTACTACTCATAGTATATTTGTATATTGGTTCTGAAGCAAACATACGGAATATTTCTGAAAAGAAGAAAAATAATGTGCTAATTATTCAATGTGCCAATATGCCAATTGGCTGCGCTGTGGCGGAGCATTGCTTAGTGCATAAGTGATCCGAAATGAATCAGTTCACCACAGAGGACACGGAGGGCACAGAGATATTATTTTCTCTGATAAAACGCGGATAATCATAGAATTCTAAGACCTGCGCAAATATTTGTGCAGGTCTTAGAATTCTGTGTTTCAATAAAGATTTAAACTCTGTGCCCTCTGCGACCTCTGTGGTGAAATACCATACAGAAATGAACTATAATTTACCACATCTTGTTTTTCACTATCGATTCGGATTATTTATTACCAAATGGTAACTTTTCTCTCCATTTCTTGCCATACCTTTGCAGTATGAAAAAGAAAGAGAATATAGAAATGAAGGACAGTATCGACTTTGGGAGCATGGATATCTCCAGGTTGTTCCGTAAGTTATTAATACCAACAGTATTAGGGATGGTTTTCTCCGCTGTATTTGTAATAACAGATGGGATCTTTGTAGGCAAAGGTATAGGAAGCGACGCACTGGCAGCTGTAAATATTACTGCCCCTCTGTTTATGATTACTACCGGAGTAGGGTTAATGTTTGGGGTGGGAGCTTCTGTAGTTGCATCCATCCACTTATCGCACGGTAAACGTAAAGTAGCAGGTATTAATATCACACAGGCACTTGTGTTTTCATCTTTGCTGATACTTATCTTATCGGCACTTTGTTACTATTTCGTAGAACCGGTAGGCAGATTATTAGGAAGCTCGGAACGACTGTTGCCGCTGGTAGTAGAATACATGAACTGGTATGTCCCGTTCCTCACCTTCTATCTGTTGCTCAATGCAGGTATGTTCTTTGTGCGCCTGGATGGAGCGCCCAACTATGCCATGTGGTGTAATGCCATTGCGGCAGTTAGCAATATCGTACTCGATTACGTCTTTATTTTCATCTTCGGATGGGGATTGATGGGAGCGGCATTTGCCACAAGTTTGGGAACAATGATAGGAGGATTGATGATACTTATTTATCTGCTGCGTTTCTCGCGAACCTTCAGGCTTTATCCCATTAAGTTGAGCCGGAAAAGCAGGCAGTTGACTTTCCGCAACATCGGTTATATGGTAAAGTTAGGTTCCTCGGCATTCGTCAGTGAGGCCTCGATAGCCTGCATGATGTTTTTAGGCAATTATGTATTTATCCGTCATTTAGGCGAAGACGGGGTAGCAGCCTTCAGTATCGTTTGCTATTTCTTCCCCATTATATTTATGGTGTACAATGCCATTGCACAATCGGCACAACCCATTATAAGTTACAACTTCGGAGCAGGCAGCAGCAAGCGAGTAGAGCAAACCTTCCGACTCTCTATAAAGACCGCCCTTTTTTGCGGCATCTGCTTTTTTATAGTAACCGTTTTGTGCAACCGCAACATTGTGTCGTTATTTATCGACCGCAGCTATGGTGCTTATGACATCGCTGTAGCAGGAATACCATACTTCGCTATCGGATACATCTTTTTTGCCTTCAACATTGTGGGCATTGGTTATTACCAAAGCATCGAACGGGCACACAGGGCTACGATTATCACCCTGCTGCGTGGTGTGGTATTTATGTTCATCGGCTTTCTGGCATTGCCTCATTTCTTTGGAGTGCCAGGCATTTGGCTGGCTGTTCCGTTGGCCGAACTATTGACTTTTCTCTATATTGTAGCAATTTATCTGAAAGATCGTTTCTTGTCCCACCGGGGAAATGTATCTTTGCAGCATGGAAACGTTTGAAGAGAAATTCCGGAACAGATATCAACTGTCTGAAGCAGATATATCAGCATTGCTGAGCCACATGGAAGAGGTACGGTTTAAAAAGAAAGAGGTAATTGTTCAGGAAGGAACAAAGAATACAAATCTCTATCTTATAAAAGAAGGTATCTGGCGGGGGCATTATCTAAAGGATGGCGTAGATACCAGTATATGGTTTGCCTCGAAGGGAGAAGCAGCTTTCTCTGTATGGGGATACGCAGATAACTCTTATTCACAAATAAGCATAGAGGCGATGTCTGACAGCATCGCCTATTGCATTTCAAAAACTGCATTAAATGAGTTGTATTCTACTTCTATCGGTCTGGCCAACCTGGGCAGACGGCTCATGGAACACCAGTTGCTGACTACGGAAAACTGGCTGATCAGCGCCGGCAGCCCAAGAGCCAAAGAACGGTACCTGACACTCATAAAAGAAACGCCGGAATTGTTGCTGCATGTACCGTTGAAGTACATTGCATCGTATCTATGGATCACACCACAATCATTAAGCCGAATAAGGGCGGGGATAGGAAAGGGGAAATAAGAACCTCTTTATTAAAGCTGTTCTATCTCTTCTCTTGTTAAGCCGGATATTTGGGTAATGGTTTCGACGGGTAAATTGAGCGCTTTCATATTACGCGCAATAGCTCTTTTCTCTTCCTGCCGTCCTTCCAACCGTCCTTCCAACCGTCCTTCCTGTAAGCCTTTCTCTCTTCCTTCCTGCAAGCCTTCTTCTCTTCCTTCCTGCAAACCCTCAAGTTTAGCGGTTCCCAACACATCATTTTGTATCATGATTGCGTCGATATGCCTGTCATAGGCTTGTCTGTCGGCTGGCTCCATATTATAATAGATCAGTTTCTTTCGTGCCTCTTCCAATCCCGGTGCTTTGGTGTCGGGACGGATACTGCCGGTTTTGAGATACTCTATCCACTCTTCCAGCGGAGTGACAGCTACTTTATTGAACTCATTGACACGGATAAGGAAATACTCCGGGAATATTTCGGCCGGTAGTTTACGCACAATGGCTCCTTTCTCTTTAGTGGTCACTTGCAGAAAATCTCCGGTATGTACGCCTACAAAAGCATTCTGACCATGATAGAGATAGTCATTACCCTGGCCTATGTCAAAATAGAGAATACTGATAGAGTATACTTTTTTGACGTCGGAGTAGATACTGCCCAGCTCAATGTGTTCGGTTATGGCTTTCGCCACTCCATATAGAATGCGTTCCAAGTAGTAGAGTTCACGAGTATTTTGTATCTCAACAATGATAATCTCATCCTTACTATTGCGGGCTTTGATGTCTACCCGGTTGAATTTATCTTCTTCACTTTGCTGGTTGCTTTCGCTTTCAAGTATCTCCAGAATATGAATATCCTCGCCCAATAGTACGGTAAGAAACCCTTCGAGCACGCCAAAATTGGCTTTGTTCCTGAGTAAGCGCTTCGCTGCCCAGTCAAATCGGATGTATCTGTCTTTCTGTCCCATAATGATCCTTCTTTTCACTTTCTACAAAGATACGCATTAATCGGAAAGAATGCAGAAGAAGAGAAGAAAAAAGAGACGAACGGAGTTTTTCAACGTTTCTATCCAAGGCTCATCTTTCTGAATTGACGGAACTGCCACCAAAGCATAATCCCCGAAACAAGGCTCGCTGCCAGATCGGATACCGGCATGCTTACCCATACGCCTGTCTGCCCATAGTATTGCGGGAGAATAAGCAAACTGGGAATGAGGAATAACATCTGCCGGGTGAGCGACAAGAAAATAGCTTTGCCTGCCATACCGATACTCTGAAAGAAATTGGATGCAACCATCTGGAACCCCACAATAGGGAAGAACATCACGACAATACGGTATCCTTCTGCCGCAAGCTGTATAAGCTCGGCGTCAGAAGTAAAGATGGAGGCAAGCAGATCGGGGATAAACATGCCAAGCAGAAAACCGGTAGTGGTAACAATAGTCGCTCCTATAATAGTCAGTTTCAGTACGCGGGTGACACGCGGATATTGCCGGGCACCAAAGTTATAACCGGCAATGGGCTGCATCCCCTGGTTCAATCCTAACACAATCATTACAAAGACAAAAACCAGCCGGTTGACTATACCAAAGGCTCCGATAGCAAGGTCGCCTCCATGACGTTTCAGCCCCTGATTGATAAGAATCACAATAAAGCAGGAAGCGAGATTCATCAGGAAGGGAGACATGCCGATGGCAAGAGAATCGAATACGATCTTACGCTTCAGACGGAAAATGCCCCGGTGGAAATGTAGCAATTCGTTCTTATTACTAAATAACCTGAACTGCCACAACAACGAAATAACTTGTGCTACAATCGTAGCAATGGCAGCTCCGCGAATCCCCCAATCAAAGACAAAGATAAATACCGGATCGAGTATGGTATTAATGACTACTGTAGCAATAGTGGCATACATCGCTTTCTGAGGATGCCCCGCAGAACGAAGCACCGCGTTCAAACCCAGATAAAGATGGGTAATGACGTTGCCCAGCAGAATCACCTCCATATAATCACGGGCATACCCGATAGTAGCCTCACTCCCTCCGAAGAAGTAAAGGATGGGATCGAGAAACAGTAACGTGAGAACGGTAAATGCCAGACCGATTATGATATTCAGCACCAGCACATTGCCAAGAACCCGTTGGGCTGTGTCATAATCTTTCTGCCCGAGTTTCACAGAAACCAGCGTAGCTGCTCCTACCCCTACCAACGAACCGAAAGCGGCCGCAAGATTCATCAACGGGAAAGTCAGCGCAAGGCCGGAAATAGCCATACGTCCCACTCCATGCCCGATGAAGATACTGTCTACCATGTTATAAAGAGAAGATGCAGTCATTGCGATAATAGCCGGAATGGCATACTGCATCAAAAGTTTTCCAATCTTTTCAGTACCCAACGCTGTGGGTGCCTTTTGTCCTGTTGTCATACCTGTTTCTTATATTCAGGGTGCAAAAGTAGTGTTTTTCAAAGAGGTGTACAAACGGAAGTTCACTTTTTGAAACTACGTAAAAGAGGTTATGTCTGTTTCAGTCTCACCCGAGCAATTCGTCCATTTAACACTTGTCACAAGAAAGCACAAAACACTATCTTTATAACACAAATACCCATTATTTACTAACAACACCCGAATACAAAATAGTATAACCAGAGAATCCGCATGAATAATACGCGCAAGAATATGCAAATTATCGCACAATAAAAGAATATACATGCAACATTCCTGCATATAAAGCCTCCTTTTGCTACCGGCAAAACTTCTGTTCCCCACCGGGGAAGGCTCCGCTCCTCACCGAGGAACACCTCGTTCCTCACCGGGGAACAACTTCTTCCTCACCGAGGAGCAATCGAAAGAGCAAAAAAAGAACTTTCTGACGCCTTTTTCGCCTATCTGACACAACAAAAAGGTACACTCACCTCTGTCATAATGAAAGAAATAGCGGAGAAATACCGCACAATAGCCCTACTTTTTCATTCATAAAGAGACAAACACACCATTATGCATCAGATAACAAGCAAAACGAATACTCCTAATCACCCTACAATCGAAAAAATAGTACCCACCCTCCGGCACACCACAACCAGCGTCTTCCTACCCCTACTTATATACATTTTGTCAATTTGACAATCTGTAATCACCGGTTTTACCCCCTTTCATTCCCCCCTCCTACCCCCCTTCGGGCAAATTAGCAGCCGGTTCATGCCGTAATATTAAAAATGTTTCGTATTTTTGCCACCAAATATTGAGTTAATACGTAACGAAATGAACCTATTAGAACTAAGTGAACAGGAAATCATCCGACGCAACAGTCTGAATGAGCTTCGTGCGATGGGCATTGAGCCTTATCCCGCAGCAGAGTATGTAACCAATGCTTTCTCTACCGATATAAAACAGGAATTCAAAGACGAAGACGAACCCCGCATGGTATCCATAGCCGGACGTATGATGAGTCGCCGCATTATGGGCAAAGCATCTTTCATTGAATTGCAGGATTCCAAAGGACGTATACAGGTGTACATCACCCGTGACGACCTCTGCCCGGGAGAAGATAAAGAGATGTATAATAGCGTATTCAAACGCCTGCTCGACTTAGGTGACTTTATCGGAATCGAAGGTTTTGTATTTCGTACACAGATGGGCGAAATCAGTATCCATGCCAAAAAGCTGACTGTACTGGCCAAGTCTATCAAACCGTTACCTATTGTAAAATACAAAGATGGTGTGGCGTACGACTCTTTTGAAGATCCCGAACTGCGCTATCGCCAACGCTATGTAGACTTGATTGTGAACGAGGGTGTAAAAGAAACATTCCTGAAACGTGCCACCATCATCAGAACCATGCGTGCCATACTGGATGAAGCCGGATATACCGAAGTAGAAACTCCGACTCTACAATCTATCCCCGGTGGAGCAAGTGCCCGTCCCTTCATCACTCACCACAACTCCTTAGACATGGACCTCTACCTGCGCATCGCTACCGAACTTTATCTGAAGCGACTGATTGTAGGCGGATTTGAAGGTGTGTATGAAATCGGGAAAAACTTCCGTAACGAAGGTATGGACAAAAACCATAATCCTGAGTTTACCTGCATAGAGTTGTACGTACAATACAAAGACTACAACTGGATGATGAGTTTCACCGAAAAATTACTGGAACGCATTTGTATTGCAGTAAACGGAAGCCCGGAAACTACCATCGACGGCAAAACAATCAGTTTCAAAGCTCCATATCGCCGTCTGCCCATTCTCGATGCTATCAAAGAAAAAACCGGATACGACCTCAACGAAAAGAGCGAAGACGAAATCCGCCAGATATGCAAGGAGCTGAACATGGAAATTGACGATACAATGGGTAAAGGCAAGCTGATAGACGAAATCTTTGGCGAATTCTGCGAAGGAACGTTTATCCAGCCCACTTTCATCACCGACTATCCGGTAGAGATGAGCCCATTAACCAAAATGCACCGCAGCAAGCCAGGGTTGACCGAACGCTTCGAACTCATGGTAAACGGCAAAGAACTGGCCAATGCATACAGTGAGCTGAATGACCCGATCGATCAGGAAGAACGCTTCAAAGACCAACTGCAACTAAGCGAAAAAGGCGACGACGAAGCTATGTTCATCGATCAGGACTTCCTCAAAGCTCTGCAATATGGCATGCCTCCGACATCAGGTATCGGTATCGGTATCGACCGCCTGACTATGCTGATGACCGGAAAGCCTTTCATTCAGGAAGTGCTATTCTTCCCGCAGATGCGCCCGGAAAAGGTCATCAAAAAAGACCCGGATTCCAAATATACCGAATTAGGCATCCCTCAAGACTGGGTAGCAGTTATCCAAAAAGCCGGATACAACCTGGTAGAAGAGATGAAAGAAGTGAATCCGCAGAAGTTACATCAAGATATTTGCGGCATCAATAAGAAATATAAATTGGAATTGACCAATCCTTCCGTGAACGATGTCACCGAATGGATACAGAAACTTAATTAAAAATGAGAAATTAGAAATTAAACAGGGAGGGGCATCTCTCGCCTCCTCCCTTTAATTTTTAATCTTCAATCTTTAATTTCTACAATATGAAACTACCCGGTAAGATAGCGATAATGGGAGGCGGAAGCTGGGCCACAGCCATAGCCAAGATGTTCCTTGCACAAGAGGACTCTATCAATTGGTATATGCGCCGTGACGATCGTATAGCCGACTTTAAACGACTTGGACACAATCCGGCTTACCTCACTGGTGTGAAGTTTGACATGAAACGCATTAATTTCAGTTCAAACATCAATGACATCGTGAAGGAATCGGATACACTCGTCTTCGTCACCCCCTCCCCTTATTTGAAGACTCATCTCAAAAAGCTGAAAACACGCATAAGAGACAAGTTCATTATTACCGCTATCAAAGGAATTGTGCCCGACGACAATCTCATCGTATCGGAATACTTCACGAAAGAATACGGCGTTCCTCCCGAGAACATAGCAGTGTTGGCAGGTCCCTGCCACGCCGAAGAAGTAGCTTTGGAACGTCTTTCCTATCTGACCATTGCCTGTCCGGACACGGATAAAGCCCGCATCTTCGCCCGCAGGCTGGGAAGTAATTTTATAAAGACTTCCATTAGCGACGACGTATCAGGTATCGAATACAGTTCCGTACTAAAGAACGTATATGCCATTGCCGCCGGCATTTGCAGCGGATTAAAATACGGCGATAACTTCCAGGCTGTGCTTATCTCCAATGCCATACAGGAAATGAGACGATTTCTCGACACCGTACATCCATTGAACAGAAACGTAGACGAATCTGTTTATTTAGGGGATTTGTTGGTAACGGGATACTCTAATTTTAGCCGTAATCGTACGTTTGGTACCATGATCGGCAAAGGATATTCGGTGAAGAGCGCACAGATAGAGATGGAGATGATAGCAGAAGGATATTACGGTACGAAATGTATCAAAGAGATCAATAAACACCACCATGTGAATATGCCGATACTCGATGCAGTCTACAACATTCTGTACGAACGTATATCACCAATGATCGAGATCAAGTTGCTGACAGATTCATTTAGGTGAAAAGAAGTAGCTTAGTAGTAAGTAGTCAAGTAGTTAAGTAGTAAGTAGAAGATAGTACTTGCTACTTGTTGGCAAGTAAAACCATCTCCTACTTACTACTTGACTACTTACTACTAAATCACTACTAAAAGAATATTTAAAACATATACATTATGATTAGTTTGAACATTGAAAAGACTTTGGGATTTATCTCTAAAGAAAAGGTTTCTGCCTACGAAGCTCAGGTAAAAGCCGCACAAGAAACACTGGAAAACGGTACCGGTAAAGGAAATGATTTTCTGGGATGGCTGCACTTGCCTTCTTCTATCAGCCCGGAACATCTGGCCGATCTGAAAGCTACCGCACAGGTATTGCGTGACAATTGCGAAGTAGTGATCGTAGCCGGTATTGGTGGCAGCTATCTCGGAGCCCGCGCAGTTATCGAGGCATTGTCAAACAGCTTCACATGGTTACAGGACAAGAAAACCGCACCGGTTATCATCTACGCCGGACACAATATCGGCGAAGACTATCTGTATGAACTTACCGAATTCCTGAAAGACAAAAAATTCGGTGTTATCAATATCTCCAAATCAGGTACCACTACTGAAACCGCCCTTGCCTTCCGCCTTTTGAAAAAACAGTGCGAAGACCAGCGTGGCAAAGAGATGGCAAAGAAAGTGATTGTAGCCGTTACAGATGCTCAGAAAGGTGCAGCACGCATCACTGCCGACAAAGAAGGATACAAATCATTTATCATCCCCGACAATGTAGGCGGACGTTTCTCCGTACTGACTCCAGTAGGGTTGCTACCTATCGCAGTGGCCGGATTTGACATTGAAAAACTGGTAGCCGGTGCTGCCGATATGGAAAAGGCTTGCGCGCTGAACGTACCCTTTGCAGAGAATCCTGCTGCTCTCTACGCTGCCACCCGCAACGAACTGTATAAGAACGGTAAAAAGATCGAAATACTCGTAAACTTCAACCCCAAATTGCATTACATTGGCGAATGGTGGAAACAGCTTTACGGAGAATCAGAAGGAAAAGAAAACAAAGGTATCTTCCCGGCTGCCGTAGATTTTTCTACCGACCTTCACTCGATGGGACAATGGATCCAAGAAGGCGAACGTACCATCTTTGAAACCGTTATCTCTGTAGATAAAGTAAACCACAAACTGGAAGTACCTTCGGACGAAGCTAACCTGGATGGATTGAACTTCCTGGCAGGCAAACGCGTAGACGAAGTGAACAAAATGGCCGAACTTGGTACTCAATTGGCTCACGTAGACGGTGGTGTACCCAATATGCGCATTGTTCTTCCCGAATTGAGTGAATATAACATCGGCGGACTGTTCTACTTCTTTGAAAAAGCTTGTGGCATCAGCGGTTATCTGCTGGGTGTGAACCCATTCAATCAACCGGGCGTAGAAGCATACAAAAAGAACATGTTTGCGTTGTTGAATAAACCCGGATACGAAGAAGAATCAAAAGCGATACGAGCAAAGCTATAAATAAAAGGCTATAAATCAGAAAGGCGGAACTTTAAAAGTTCCGCCCTTTCTATTTATATACAGTTCAAAGATTACTTTTTCGTTTCCGTTTTCAATTCTATCTTTTCCTGAGCACTTTCACATTCAGCTTTCGAAGACAGGTAGAAAGCCAATATGGCATCCGCATCGGCCACTGTCTTTACACATACCTCTACCTTTAATTCGGTATACTGTATCCCATCTTTAAACGTAATAACACCATTCTCCGGCTTCGACAAATCCGATTCGGAAGAAACTCCACCCGGTAAATCAAACCCTTTTATACCAAGCTGTTCTGCTGCTTCCTTCACTATAAACGTATTCAGATCCTCTCCGTTTCCATCCAGTCTCAATGAAACAGTCATTTCATCGCCTACTTTCAAAGAAGGCATCGAAGCCATATCTTTACTATAATCCTTCGTATCATCTCCAATGAAAAACCCCGTTATTTCAATAACAGGGCTCTCTGCCGAGCCAGAACACGAAACTAACAGCGGTAATAATAATGATACAAGAAGTAGCTTTTTCATGTTATGTAGTTCTCTTGATTATGCCACAAAAATACATAATATATCCGAATATGCAAAAAAAGCGTAACTTTGTAGCACAAAAAATCAATAGGTATCAAAGATATGTCTCAGAAAGAAATACACTTAAAAGCCGTACTATTCGATATGGACGGCGTTCTGTTTAATTCCATGCCCTATCATGCAGAAGCCTGGCATAAAGTAATGCAAGCCCACGGGTTCAATCTCAGTCGCGAAGAAGCCTATCTGCACGAAGGTCGTACCGGAGCCGGAACAATCAACATTGTCAGCCAGCGTCAACTGGGTCGGGAAGCCACTCCGGACGAAATAGAAAACATTTATCACGAAAAGAGTGAAGAGTTCAACAAATTCCCCGAACCCGAACCGATGCCGGGAGCCTGGGAGTTATTGCAAAAAATAAAAGAAGCCGGATTAATTCCTATGGTAGTTACCGGTTCTGGACAGCGATCACTACTGGACCGCTTGGAACACAATTTCCCCAACACATTCCACCCGGAATTGATGGTGACAGCTTTCGACGTAAAACACGGCAAACCACATCCTGAGCCCTACCTGATGGCTCTCGAAAAAGGTGGTTTCAATGCCAACGAAGCAATAGTCATAGAAAATGCTCCACTCGGCGTACAGGCAGGGGTAGCAGCCGGTATCTTCACAATAGCAGTCAATACAGGCCCGCTGGATAACAAAGTATTACTGGATGCCGGTGCAAATGCTCTGTATCCTTCCATGCAAGCTCTTTGTGACGGATGGGCCACCTTTACCAACAGCTTACAAGGAAATAAAAAAGCAGATGAAAAGCGCAAATGAACCGTAGAACAATAGTAGAACATTTGCTTCATACATAAAAATAAAAGGCTGTGCTTATTAAAAAGCACAGCCTTAAAGTAGCCCCGAAGGGAATCAAACCCTTATCTTAGGTACCGGAAACCTACATTCTATTCGTTGAACTACAGAGCCGGGTTGCATTTGCGACGACAAAAATAGATAAAAACTTCTTATCTTCCTAATCTTTCAGACATTTTTTCATTCTTCTTTCTATCCCCGCCTCCGAAAATGTGTTATTTTGAAACCGACATCAAGGAAATCTTTATCATATTGACATTCTTTTAGACGAAAAGCAATACATATTATAGATATTATTCCTATCTTTGTCGACAATTAACATATAATAAACCTATGAGTTATCTTATAAAACCTCAAAATTACAAACCTCTTCTTGACCTGAAGCAGACGGAACTTGGCATCAAACAGATAAAAGAGTTCTTCCAGATGAATCTATCGTCAGAACTGCGCTTGCGTCGTGTCACCGCTCCCCTCTTTGTACTCAAAGGGATGGGAATCAACGATGACCTGAACGGGGTGGAACGTCCTGTATCCTTCCCTATCAAGGATCTGGAAGATGCACAGGCCGAAGTTGTACACTCACTTGCCAAATGGAAAAGGTTAACACTTGCCGACTATCATATTGAACCCGGATATGGTATCTATACAGATATGAACGCCATACGTTCAGATGAAGAATTAGGCAACCTGCACTCATTATATGTAGATCAATGGGACTGGGAACGCGTCATGACAGCAGAAGAGCGTAACGTGGAATTTCTCAAGGAAATCGTAAATCGCATATACGCCGCAATGATCCGCACCGAATATATGGTATACGAAATGTATCCGCAAATAAAACCTTGCCTGCCGCAAAAGTTACACTTCATTCATGCAGAAGAACTCCGCCAGCTATATCCCACCCTGGAACCTAAATGCCGTGAGCATGCTATCTGCCAGAAGTACGGTGCTGTATTTATCATCGGTATCGGTTGCAAACTTGGTGACGGGAAGAAGCATGACGGACGCGCACCCGACTATGACGATTATACCACAAAAGGACTCAATGACTTACCGGGGTTAAACGGGGATCTTATGTTATGGGACGATGTTTTACAACGTTCTATAGAATTATCCTCTATGGGTATCCGCGTTGACAAAGAAGCTTTGCTACGTCAGGTAAAAGAAGAAAAACAAGAGCAACGCCTCGAACTTTATTTCCATAAACGCCTGCTGGACGACACTTTACCCCTGTCTATCGGTGGTGGTATCGGTCAATCACGCCTGTGCATGTTCTACCTCCGCAAAGCTCATATCGGAGAAATCCAGGCAAGTATCTGGCCCGAAGACATGAGAAAAGAATGTGAAGCATTTGACATACACCTTATATAAAAGCATCTCATACTATGAATGTACAAATAGAAGAGAGTTGGAAAGCTCACCTCCAACCCGAATTTGAAAAAGACTATTTCCGTACACTGACAGAATTCGTGAAAAGTGAATACAGTCAATACGCCATCTACCCTCCGGGAAAGTTGATTTTTAATGCTTTTAATCTCTGTCCGTTCGACAAAGTAAAAGTAGTTATTATCGGACAAGATCCTTATCACGGCCCCGGACAGGCACATGGCCTTTGTTTTTCTGTGAACGACGGAGTACCCTTCCCGCCATCATTGATCAATATCTTTAAAGAGATAAAAGCAGATATCGGTACCGACGCTCCTACTACCGGAAATCTAACACGATGGGCCGAACAAGGAGTGCTACTACTCAATGCCACCCTGACTGTACGTGCCCATCAAGCCGGTTCACATCAACGACGTGGCTGGGAAGAATTTACGGACGCTGCTATTCGTGCATTAGCCGAAGAGCGGGAACATCTTGTTTTTATTCTTTGGGGAGGTTATGCACAACGCAAAGGGGCGTTCATTGACCGTAATAAACACCTCGTGCTCAGTTCTGCACATCCCTCACCCCTATCTGCCTACAATGGTTTCTTCGGAAACAAGCATTTCAGTAGAGCTAATGAATACTTAAAGACATACGGAGAAACAGAAATCGTTTGGTGACGACTTTGTCTAAAATTATAAGTTGAGAGTTGAAAATTGCCGTACAGCATAATAGCACAGCAATCTTCAACTCTCAATTTTTACTTTCCTGAGAACCATAACTTCCGTTCTCAATCCGTTAACTGATATACCCTATCTTTTTCCACCTCTCTTCTCCAATCAGGCCGCACAGAACAAGCAATAATGCATAAATATACACTCAAGAATTGACGTTTTAGACTATTTAACACTACACTATCACACAAAAGATAGCTTTACCGATGCTTTAGAACATATTATAAAGATGTTTTAATAACCATTTGTTATTATTACAATGTTTCTTCATAAACAAAATTGTTATTTTCATATTTATTAATATATTTGCATTCAGAAATGGCATAATATACAAAATTAAACCTCAAGAAACTTATGATTAAAAAATTAATGTTATTATTAACATGTTTGCTGGCTGGCACAAACATAATAATAGCGCAAACCTCCAAAGTAACGGGCGTAGTAATCTCTGAAGAGGATAATTTACCGGTCGTTGGTGCCTCCGTTTCAATTATTGGTACTGATATGGGGACCATTACTGACATAGATGGCAACTTCACTTTATCAAACATTCCAAGCGCTGCACATAAAATACGAATATCATTCATCGGTCTGGCAACATACGAAGGTGAAATCAAACCCAACATGAAAGTTATCCTAAAATCGGATTCACAATTGGTTGATGAGGTTGTAGTAATCGGATATGGCACGGGCAAAAAATTAGGTTCGGTAGTAGGTTCAGTTTCTACGGTTAATAACAAAGTATTAGAAGCAAAACCAACTATGAATTTTGCAGATGCACTCCAGGGACAAGTTGCTGGTATGCAGGTATTCACTTCTTCGGGAGAACCTACAGCCACTTCTTCGATGCGAGTACGTGGATACACCTCCCTCAATGCAGGAACTTCACCTTTATATATATTAGACGGTGCACCGGTTTCAAATGACGTTTTCACTTCTCTCAATCCAAATGATATAGAAAATGTAACAGTATTGAAAGACGCCTCTTCAACCTCTATCTACGGTGCACGTGCAGCCAATGGAGTTGTCTATATTACAACCAAGAAAGGGAAAATGAGTGAAAAGGCAAATATTACGATTCGCGGACAATACGGAATCTCCCAATTACCAGATTTCAAAAAGGACATGATGAATGCACAGGAATTTATTCAGTTCAAATTAATGTGTGACCATTCTCTGGCTAATAATGCACAGTTTCAGGCTGATAAAGCCAAGATAGAAAAATATGGTTTAAGTATGGATTGGGCCGACTATGTATTGAGAGATAACACTCCAACCTATTCTATAGATGCGAACATAAGCGGTGCTTCAGGTTCTACAAATTATTATGTAAGTGCAGGTCATTTTGATCAGGAAGGAACCTCATTCCAATCGGGCATGACTCGCGAGAACTTCAGGGTTAATCTCAATACTAAATTAAAAGACTGGTTAAAGTTTGGAGTAAACTCCGCCATTTCCTATCAGGATTACGCAACCACTCTGGGTATCAGAGACAACAATGAAGGCGCCTGGGTTAATTCACCACTTATATTGGCACGTACAGGCCGCCCTATCGATTTTCCTTATGAAATCATAGAGAACGAAAATGGAACATGGTCACGCGGAGAAGATTTACTATACTTACCGGGAACAGGATATACTAACCCAATGATGATTTTCCGGAATTCATCTATCAAGAATGAACGAATTTTAGGTAACCTAAACACATTCATTGAACTAACTCCACTAAAAGGACTGACCATAAAAGGAGCACAGGCTTTTGAAGGATATATATATAAATACAGAGGAGTAAACTACCCTTGGGAAGATAATGAATTCAACGGAAATGTCTCTGAGCAGTTTCAAAGAGCAAGCAACTGGACTTTCACCAACACAGTTGAATATAAACATACATTTGCAAAGAAACATTTCGTGACGTTACTAGCGGGACAAGAATCAATCATACACAATGCAGATGGTTTCTCTGCTTCAGGCAAAGGTATTGAGGACAAACGACTGACTCAATTATCCGCCATTTCGGCTTCATCGGCAAAAGTTGACGGTGCACGTTCCGAGTACGTATTCAATTCCTATTTTTTCCGTGGAGAATATAACTATGACGAAAGATACTATCTGGATGCTTCATTCCGTAGAGATGGCTCTTCACGTTTCAGCAAAGACCATCGCTGGGCTTCTTTCTTCTCTGTTGGAGCCATGTATAATATCAAAAACGAAGCTTTCCTTAAGGACACAAAATGGTTGAATGATTTACGGCTAAAAGTCAGTTATGGAACCACTGGAAATTCAGAAATCGGAAACTATGCTTCCTTAGGTATGGTAGCTGGTAGTGGTAAATATAACTATAATAATCAAAGTGGCTGGGTAATTGGTACAGTTGGCAACTCCGATTTGACATGGGAAACTTTGAAAAACTTTTCAACAGGTATATCTACCCGGGTATTCGATCGTTTGGATTTCAGTATTGAATACTATCGAAAGAAAACTGTTGATATGCTAATGGACGTACCCTTCTCACTCACTACCGGACATTCCACCGGTATGGGAAATGTAGGTACTCTCTTGAATACCGGAGTTGACCTGAATATGAATCTTGACCTTTTGAACACCAACAACTTCAGATGGAGCGTATATGCCAATTTCAACTATAATAAAACCAAAATTGAATCTCTGTTCAATGGGCTGGACGAACTGGCATTTCCACAATATGGTTTGAAATACCAGGTAGGACATGATCCCAATGAGTATTACTCAGTGCTATGTGCCGGAGTAGATCCCAGAGACGGTTCGCTCATGTACTACGACTTAAATGGTAATAAAACCAAGACATTCACCATGGACAACATGCAATTTACCGGAAAGAAAATGTTTGCTCCTTGTAGTGGTGGTTTCGGAACATCTTTGGGCTGGAAAGGAATAACCATGATGATAGATTTTTCATGGATAGGTGAAAGATACCTCATTAACAACGATCGCTTCTTTACAGAAAATCCAACCAATTCAAATATGGTTAACATGAATAAACGCATGCTCAGCATGTGGCAAAAACCTGGTGACATCACTGATGTACCGCGCTATGGCACTGCAAGCGAGAATTTACTTCGCACCAATTACTTTTTAGAGAATGCAGCGTTTGTCCGTTTAAAAAACCTGACTATAGCTTATGAATTACCCAAAAACATATTGAAGAAAACCAAAATCATAGAAGGAGTCAGAGTATTTGCTACCGGACGTAATCTACTCACATTCACCCAATTCTCTGGTATAGATCCGGAAATTGATTCGAACCTGGCATTAGGAGACTATCCCAACTCAAGGCAATACACAATAGGACTGGAAGTTAAATTTTAAAGAACTACAAATATATGAAAACATTAAAGTCAATTATATTAACCTCTATCTTAACACTAACACTGGTATCCTGTGATATGGACAAGTATCCTTATGACAAGATCCCTTTAGATAGTGCTGCCAAGTCATTTGCTGATTGCCAGAAATTGCGCACAGGGATGTACCGCGACTTGCGGATCATCGGAGTTTCAGTCAATGCACTGGCATCTGAAATACAAGCGGATGGCTTTATTCCGCTCTCTTACTTTGGCAATCAACTCGGAGCCATCTACCGTTGGGAAGCAAACGCCTCAGAAAGTACTTTTTCTACTGTATGGAGTAATTGCTACGTCACTATTGCCCAATGTAATTTACTCATTAAAAGCATAGAAAAACTTCAGGAGGAAGATATATTTGAGGTAAGTGAGCAACCAATAATAAAAAACTATCTCGGAGAAGCATATCTGATCCGTGCTATTGCTTACTCTCAGTTAGCTGAAAAATTCTGTGCAGCTTATGACCCGACTACTGCAGGAAACCAATATGGTATCCCCTTGGTAGACGAATATACTCCAACATCCGATAACACTAAATATCCTTCACGTGCTACTTTAGCTGCAACCTATGACTTTATCAAAGAAGATATCAGGTTGGCCAAAGAAAACCTAAGTGCTAAAGGAGCGCAATCATCGGAATACCTGACAGTAGATGCCCTAAGCGCATTCGAAGCACGAATAGCCTTACTAACCAAAGACTACGACACCGCCATTGAAAGCTCCGAAAGCTTACTTAAAAGTGCACGGTATCCACTCATCAATAATGAAGCGAAACTCAAAGAGATGTGGAAAAATGATATTACTACGGAAGTAATCTGCCAACTATTCTGTTCTAAACAAGAATTGGCTCCTACTATTGGAAACTACTTCCTGGACGATATCAACGACAAACCGGTATTCCTCCCTTCTAAAGATATCATCAACTCGTTCAGAGAGAAAGATATACGCATCAACTGTTATTTTGCTTTCAAAGAGATAGCTTTCTCAACAAATCAAAAACAGAGATTAATAGTCTTCACTAAATATCCCGGAAATCCGGAAATGTATGAAGGGGTTAATAACTATGTGAATAAACCCAAAATTTTCCGTATTGCTGAACAATATCTTATCACAGCCGAGGCCTATTACCTGAGAGGAGAAGCGGGTGACGAATCAATGGCATATGATATATTATTTGAGTTAATGTCAGCTCGTGATGCCTCCATCCAATATGCACCGGTGACAGGATTGACCCTCAGAAATCTAATCCGTGCCGAACGCGAACGTGAGTTATTCGGCGAAGGATTCCGTCTTGTTGATTTAAAACGATACGGTGAAGAGTTCAGACGTCAAACACCTCAATCAGTACAACTATCCTATGAACTAGCTTTAGATCTGAATGTGAAAACGGATAACATACGTTGGGTATGGCCTATCCCTAAAGCGGAGATAGATGCTAATCCTCAAATTAAGAACCAACAAAACCCAGGTTACTAATCTCAACACATAAAATGAAACTGTTATGAATTATTTCAAATTACTAACCATATTCCTCTTATCATTTACTATGATTGCTTGTAGTAGTGATGAAGATTTTAATACCAAAGAAGCTACTGTTGAATTTCAATCGGCTGAAATTGAGGTAAAAGAGCTTACCTCCATCCTTAATCTGCCCATCGTAGTAAAAGGAGAGCGTAACGGACTCATAAAAGTACACGTTATCCTGAAAGAAAACAATAGTGGCTTTGAAAGTGAAAAAGCGATCCTCATAACGGAAGACCACCTATCCATTCCGATGCGAACAGAGTCAGTAAATGTGGAAACCCTTCTTTCAATAGCCAATGAGCAGATAGTGCAGAACCGTTCTTTTTCAATAGCAATTGCAGATGTAGAAGGGGCAACTGCCGGTTCAATAAATACGTGCAAAATTAATATAGTAGAAAACAGTCCTATAGAAGGAAAATACTCGATGGAAGGAAAAAGCCAGCTTCCGACTCCAACCGGAGTAACGGGCTATGCATGTACTCTTACTTCTGTAGACAATACCTTCCAACAGATATATTTAGACTTTGGACATGGTGGAGCTGCTATCGCAGATGTAGAAGAAACAGAAAATGAAGGAGAGTATAAATTGACTATTATAGCCAGCCAACCTGTAGGAATGTATAGTGATAACAGAGTCGAACTCACTCACAAACAGATATCAGGTGGTATGTGGGTTAAAACCTCCGACCCTATAACAGGTATTTACAAAGACAAGGTAATCAGCTTCGAAGTTGGTCATGCTCTCGGTTTAGAAATTCCGGCTTTAAACAGCTGGTTAGGTCTTGTAGGCAGTTACACTGATGACAATGGAAAATCGGTTCCATTAAAGTTCATTAAACAATAAATAGATTACTCACAATTAAAAAACATGCGCTTATGAAAAGATTATTACTTTTGTTGGCATTGCAATCAACAGCACTGGTAGCAATGGCCGAAGAGCCGGCAAAGCACCTCTTCTATGAAGACTTTGCAGCTGAAGAGAATTTCACCAATAATTGGGTGGTACTTGATAATAATAATGACAAATCAACCTGGCTGAATGACAGAGACAGTAACCCCGACGCTGATGGCGGAATAGGAATAGCAAGGTATCAGTATAACAGCAAGAATGCAGCAGATGATTATCTCACTACAAAAAATCCTGTTACCCTGAAGGCCGGAGCTAATTGTATCTCTTTTTACTATCGCACATCATCGTCAACTAATTATCCGGAAAGATTTGAAGTACTCTATGGAAAATCAAGTGACGTTTCCACAATGACGGTCATAGCGTCTTTGATAGACAAAAAATCCAAAGAATGGGTTGCCAGTATCAACGACTTTGAAGTAGCAGAAGCCGGAGACTATTACTTCTCTTTTCACGCTATATCAGAAAAGAATAAAGGAAGTATCTATATAGATAATATAGCTATTGATGAAGGTAGTTTTAATGGAGTTCCGGACATTGCTTTGGAAAATCTGATACTTCCTCCTTCCGATTGTACATTGGGAAGTAGCCCTATCAAAGTAACTGTCAAAAACTTAGGAACAGGACCTATCAACGGTTTCAGCCTATATTATGAACTGGAAGATGAAGATATCAAAGTAACACAAGAATTTACCGACATAATAGCTGTAGATGCTTCATTGGATGTTACTTTTACCACACCTGTTGATTTTTCATCTGTAGATCAAGGATACAATATAAAAGTAGTAGCTCAGTGTGCAGGGCAAACGAATTTTGCCAATGATACGGTGGCTGGTCGTGTTATCAATCTGTCACCTGCCCTATTACCGTTTGAATCTAACTTCGAGAAAGCCATTGATCTGCTAAACTGGAATCCTATAACCCCTAATGGTTGGATTTATAAGTCCGGAGCTTATAAAGCAGAAGTACCTTCTTCTTTATTATCCAGATGTATTCATATGGAACCGGGTAACTATCGTCTCAGCTTCAATTACAGTGCAGGAAGCGAACTGCTTATCGGAGGTATAAAATATGACCTGTTTAACATTACATTTGGAAAGAGTGGAAGTGATATGGCTAACTGGAGCGAATTAGGGAAATTCAAAGAATTTACTAATTATACTACAGTTAAGAAAGATATAACATTTACTGTAACCGAAGAAGGTAACTACGGTATCAGCTTCAACGCAACCGAATTATCTTATCTTGAGATATTCAGCATCAGCGTAAGTAAGATTTTGGAACATGATATTAAGGTAGAATCAATCACCAGCGAAGAGAAATACCCAAGAATGATTCCTCAATTCCACATCAAAAATACAGCACAGAAGTTTGAAGTAACTGTTGCAAACTATGGACAACAGGTTGAAAACAACATCAAACTGAACGTGAAAGCTTATGATGATGTTTTAGCAACTACCACCATCCCGACCCTGGCTGTAGGAGAAACGAAGAAGGAAACCTTCAATTTCAATCTGGATAATATAGTAAGCAGTAAAGAGCAAGTACCTGCTTTCTCTGTCGAAGCTAGCATTGCTCAGGATGATGACCTTGTAAACAATACAGCTCAGCTTACAACGATTGTAACCGATTCTATTTATGCCTGGGATAACCCAACCGATTTCAAATTTGGTGTAGGTAGTGGTAGCGGTCCCGTTGCATTTGGTGCAGCATTCACTATACTGAAAGAGGACGTATTAACCTCACTCAGCCTTGGTTTCATGCTTAAAGAAGAACAAGCCAACGATAAAATCACCCTGAACGTATATAAAATAAACACTAATAATAACTCAGAGATAGGAGCAACGATGGTTACTAAATCTGTACTCAGAGGTAAAGGTGGAGAAGAAATCGTTTACAAACTCCCTGAAACAAATCTTGCTCCCGGTAAATATATGTTTGAGGTAAAACAAGAAAGTGCAGTGAACATGGGATTAGTATGTGACCAATCAAAAGATGGATTAATTGCAGCATCCAAAAATGGATTCATGAGTGAACTACCTGGTTATGGTGCTCCTTATATCCGTCCAAACTTTGGCAAGAATGCTCCTACTGGTATTAAAAATGATACTACTGTGAAAGCAGAATTATCACTTTATCCAAACCCTGCAAGCGAGCTGGTCAACATCAAGACCAATGGAAACCAGATTAAAAATATTACGATCCATAATCTACTCGGACAAACTGTACTTACTGCTACAGGTAATGAAACATCTGAACAGAGTATGAATATCAGTACACTTAGTTCAGGAACTTATCTGGTTGTAATTGCTACCGATGCAAAAACAGAAACAGTAAAACTGATTGTAAAATAGAAATATTCTATAAATAAAAAGATCAAAGCCAACTAGTCATCGAACTAGTTGGCTTTTTTATTTCTTTAAAGTTCTATGGAATATATACTTAAAAGCAGAGGGAGGTTTTTAATACCACTGTATATTACTCTGCGTCTGACTTCTTTGCTCCCACTTTAAATCCTGCAAGATACTTGCATTAGCACTGATCTTAAAGTTATAGTATTTCCAACGTCCAAAAGGAGAGAGACTTGCTGACATATTGAAACAGTGTAAGTCACGGGAAATAGTCATTGACGTCTGAGTTACTTCTTTCGCCTGAAAATCGTAACCGGTATTAAAAGACACCTGCCAGTTATTTGAAAGCTTGATATTACCGGAAGCATTAATATTGTGCGTATAAGTAAACGGATAACGCATTGAATGCACATTAATAGGCTTACTCTGATCTTCACGAATATTAAATGAATAGTTCACACTCAAAGACCATGGCATCTTGAACACCTGATAACCATCAGCGTCCGCCTGTGCCTTCTCCACTTTTTTTGTGGTTCCGGTATCATTTCCGGCATCCATATCTTCGCTGTCTTCCCCATTCTGATCCTTGTCTTTATCCTTCTGATCCTTGTCGTCTTTAGGCCCAAACCATTTCTTCCAAGTTTCATTATTGAAGGTATAATTAAATGAAGATCCCCAACCGGAGAAACGTCCGAAACGTCCGTAAGACCATTCTGTACGATCACCAGTCACAACCCTGCCCTCTTTATCAAACGTATAGGCATATGTAGCAAACGTAGAATTCAGATTGAAAGTATAGTTCTTTGTCAGTTTTAAGCGTAGACGCAAAGTAAGGTCACTCCACGGTCTCTTCTCAGCAGCCATATTATAAGAAATATAACCTCCTAATTCATCAATCAGACTTATCTTTTTAATAGAGTCATTCCGGTCCTTAAACTTCATCTCTATATTGTTCGACAAATCAAAAGTCACTGTCCCCTGTTTCTCACGTGGCGCTGTACCGAACTGCTGACTGGTATAAGGAGAAAAATACGACATGTTTCCATTGGCATCTTCATGTTCCTGCCAATACTTCCCAAAACCCGGCGCACCGCTCACACTCACCTGCGGAGTAACAACATGACGAATCTGTATCTCTTTCTTCTTCATAAAAAGAGGCTTATACATACCATAAAGTTTCGTACTCAATCCCAAAGAGAAATTATAATTGGACACGCGATTAAATCCATAAATAGTATCGGTAGCCACCCATTGACGCTTTTCCTCATCATAATAATTATCAGTCTTATGGGTATACCAGCGTTCTGTGTAATTGAATGACGGGGTCAGATTGAAATATTTGAAAAGAGTAAATGTAGCACTTACTGGTATGGTGTGCTGCATAGCATTTTTCCAATCCTTTACCAGATTTGATTTAAACAACCGATCATCTTTAGTTGTAATAGAATTTGTCAAACGACCGGTATATTGAAATGAAATCTTTTCATACCAACGCTCTGCACCTGTTGCTTTTTTCCTCTTGAACGGAAAACGGCGGGTCAATGAAATGTTAAGGTCAGGTAATGTTACCGCAATAGAAGAATCCTTCATTGTTTGCGCTATATTGGCAGTACCCGAAAGTGTCAGACCGATATCCGGAAAAGTGCGTGAGTAACTGACGCTTGATGTTTTGGTATTCTGTGTCAATAACTGCGAATTATACAAGTTACCGATATTGGTACGTTCGTAACTACTGGTTGAGAAGTTTACACTTGCCGAAAAAGTAGCATTGGGGTTTGCTTTAGGATCCTGCCGATGACTCCATACAATCTTAAAGTCTTTTGATACCGAATAGTCCGGCATATTCTTATCTCCCGTCTTCGTCACTTGATAATCGGCCATCAAAGAACCGGAAAACTTATAACGCATGTTGTAATTCGTCTCCAGCCCCAGCCTCCACGAACCTTTCGTAAAGATATCACCTGTTACTTTCAAATCCATCAAATCACTGATAGCAAAGTAATATCCTCCATCCGATAGACCAAATCCACGGGCAGAATCATCAAGAACAGTAGGCATAATAAACCCGGAAGAATAACTGCTGGAAAAGGGAAAGAAGAAAAAGGGTACAGCCAATGGTAACGGTACATCTTCCACCACCAGATAAGCGGGCCCCGTTACCACATTCTTTTTCGGACGGACTTTAGCTTTTGTTAGTTGAAGATAAAAGTGAGGATGATCATGATGATCACAGGTAGTATACCTACCATTCTGCATAAACAGCTCATCATCAGCACCTTTTTTCGCATTATTACCGGTTACATATCCTTCACCTTGCTGACTGACAACGTTATTAATATATCCTTTTTTACTCTTAAAATTGTAGCGGATAGCCTCGGTGTCATAAGAAGTATCACCGTCTTTAAAAACAGGTTTTCCGGTTTCTACTCCCAGTGAATCTTTCACACCACGAGCATACACCGTACTACTATCCATATTCATAGTGATAATTTGTGCTCCCAGCTCTACCTTCTGATAGTTCACTTTTCCATCTCCGTAAAGGTGAGCATATCCTCCTTCTTCAAAAACAATGGAATCGTTTGCCGAATAGATCACCGGAGCATCCAGCGGTTGTTTCTTAATGGGTTTAGCAACAACTGAATCTGTTCTTACCGAGTCAGTCGTCAAAGAATCTGCATTCAGAGCTGCCGGAGGGTTAAATGTCTCTACACCTCCTTCTACTCCCCTGTTTCGGCGACGTTGAGACATGGCCTCATCAGGAAGCACCAGTAAGACAAACAGTAGTATAAATGATATTAATGTATTTGCTTTCAATGGCGTCATTAACTAATAGTTTACGCTTGAAGGGGCAAAAGTACACAATCTTCATCAATTATACATCGGAATCTCTCTTTTTAATTATTTTTTAGTGCTACAAGAATAGCTCACACCAGCGATTGAAACGGCTCAGTCCCTCCTCTCCATACTTCGCAATACTTTTCCGGGCACCTTCTACCGTTTTTTCTCTGTCAAGATGAGTCTTTGAGTAGAATTTATCCGCAAAACATATTACCTGTTCTTCCATACTCACAGGAAGCATTTCGCGATGAGGAATCGGAAGCTGTTGACGAATAATTTCCTTCAATGAAAGCCCGGCACCCGTATGCCTTTCACATACCAAAGCATGTAACGGAAAACCTTCTTTACGCATTAAATCCGCTCCCAGATAACCATGGCAGATGTAAGGTTCTGTTCCAAAACAATAAATAGGAGCAGCATCCGTCAGAAAAATACCAAGATCATGAAGCATGCCTGCTTCATAAAGAAATGTTTCATCAAGATTTAACTCCGGATGCCGCGCAGCTATCCACAGTGCTTTGTCGGCCACCGACTGGCTGTGTACTAATAAAATATGTTTCAATTCATTATCCTGCGGATAGTATTTATCAATTATATCAATCGGATTCATAACTTCACCTATTATAACTTGTAATAATCAATACAAATAGATATTTTTGTGCAATATTACTAAAAAATACCGAGATGCACCGAAAAATAATCTTCATTCTCACCAGCCTGTTTATCGGCATTAGCACCCTCTTTGCAGAAGGCACTCTCGTTACCGGAGCAGAACGTACCGAAGAATACCTGCCACTGTTGAAAGGGAAACGGGTAGGAATGGTAGTTAACCACACCTCCATTGTTGGTGAAGAACAAACCTGCCTGCTCGATACCCTTTTACAACTAAACATTAATGTAGTGAAAGTGTTCGCCCCGGAACACGGCTTCCGTGGCAATGCTGACGCAGGTGAAACGATAAAAGACGGAAAAGACAGTCGGACAGGAACTCCCCTCATCTCACTCTATGGGAATAATAAAAAGCCTACCATGCAACAATTGCAGGATATAGATATTATTATATTCGACATACAAGATGTAGGAGCACGATTCTATACCTATATCAGTACAATGTTTTATGTAATGGAGGCTTGCGCTGAGAATGGGAAAGAGATGATTGTACTTGATCGGCCCAATCCTTGCGACTATATAGATGGCCCCATTCTTCGTCCTGCTTTCCGTAGTTTTGTAGGTATATTGCCTATCCCTATACTCCACGGTTGTACCATTGGCGAACTGGCTCTCATGATAAATGGTGAAGGGTGGATAAATAAAACCCCGGACGCTTGCCGGTTGACAGTCATTCCCATGACGGGCTGGGAACACGGCCAACCTTATTCTCTTCCCATTAAGCCCTCGCCTAATCTGCCCAATGATCAGGCTATACGGTTATACGCTTCTCTCTGTCCGTTTGAAGCAACCCGTATCAGTGTGGGGCGGGGTACAACCTTCCCATTTCAGGTGCTCGGTGCACCGGATAAAAAGTATGGTGACTTTACATTCACTCCGCATTCACTACCCGGTTTTGACAAGAATCCCATGCACAAAGACCAACTGTGTTATGGAGAAGATTTAAGAAGAGTTGCCAATATAGATGGATTCACTCTACGTTACTTCCTGCGCTTTTACTGGAAATCAAATGCCGGGAGCGCATTCTTCGACCGGGCACGCTGGTTCGATCTTCTAATGGGTACAGATACTGTACGTAAAGAGATTTTAGCAGGAAAAAGTGAAACAGAAATACGGGCAGGATGGAAGACGGAACTGCAAAAGTACAAAGAAATGCGGGAAAAGTATCTACTATATTGATTCGGAACACGAATGTTTCATCTTGTTTCAATCCTTTGAGAAAATATTCTCAACGCATTGAAACTAAATTCTCACCGTATTGAGAAATCTTTCTCAATAGGTTGAAACAAAATTCTCAACTTAATGAAACAAAGCGAAACCTTAAAGGACAGCATATACTCCCTCCCATCAAACAATTAATAAACAACAATTATAGACACATAGCAATATGGAAACAATTCAAATACAATACTATCAATCCATATGCGGGAAGTTAATACTTGGATCTTTTGAAGAGAAGCTCTGCATGTGCGATTGGATGAATGAGGAACGTAGAGCAGTAATTGACAAACGACTACAGAACACACTACATGCTAAATATGAAATAGGAAATTCTGAAATAATAACGGAAGCAATGGCGCAATTAGATGAATATTTCTCTCGAAAAAGAACTGCATTTGATATTCCATTAGCCTTTATCGGAACAGACTTTCAAAAAGCCGTATGGAATGAATTACTTAATATTCCTTACGGAACAACCATATCTTACGCAAAACTATCGCAAAGATTAAACAATCCTAAGGCCATCCGTGCAGTAGCAGCAGCCAATGGTGCAAATCCCATTTCCATATTTGTCCCTTGCCACCGTGTTATTGGCAGCAATCACAAATTAACCGGATATGGTGGTGGGCTAGCAGCCAAAAAGATATTATTAGAATTAGAAGCAGGCATAAAACACCTACTGTAAGAGAATAACAAAAAAACTAAGAAAGCTTGGATAACGATTTATCAATCGTCCTTAATGCCCTTTTAATGATATATTTTGTTTCTATCGTGTCGCTTTCTTTCTCCCATCGTTTACAAAGTTCTCTCACAAATTCAGGTTGTGTCTTGCTTGCATCGTTCAACCAATTCCCAACGCTGTTCTGAACATACTTGGATTTATCGGATTTTAATGGTTCTAATATAGATAATCCTAATTTAGGATTTTGTTTCAAAACCTCAATATGTTCACACCAAACACCTCGTGGCCTGGTTGCTTCACTTGCAAACCGTCTTATGTTTTCATCACTATCCATTGCCCATGTAGACAATATCGCAATGCTTTCAGATAGATTTCGTATAATACTTTTCCTCACATCAGCCCAAGCACACTCTCTAACATTAAAATGTCTGTCTGTAGCAAATGGTCTTATTTCCTGAAGCATTTGCCCAATACCCAATTCTGTGTTTTTTCCTATAATGTAAGTTGCCCAGCATCTAACTATATCCGATTGATGCGTTGAAATAATATATAAAAGTTCGCTGTCATTATGAACCTTTATCTGTTCAAAAATCCCTGTTGCAATTATTTCATAAACTGTTTTTGGAGTTCGTTTTTCCAGCTTATCTATCTGATTCAAAATCGGTTGTACATATTTCCCCCTGCAGCATTGGCCTAACAGGTTCTCGAGCAATTTCATCCGATCTACCCCAAGATACTCCACCAAGTTGGCCGATTCTATTTCGCCATGATTCAGTTGATTCAATACATCTTCAGGAATATCTTTGATAGATCTTGCTCCTTTCCTTTTAATTTCTGCCATTCTGATTTTTTTAGATTTTCATCGGTTTGAATTAACCGATTGATGAATAAACTTTTAAATACTGTTCCAAGATACACCTAAAATTGGTAAAGTCATTTATTAAATGATAAAACGTATATCTGTTTTTCCGAATTATCCTTAAATGCTTCTTCTTCAAAACCGCCAAACTTGTGAAGAACATTAAATCCAGCACATTCCAGATATGAATCTAATTCTTGAGGAAAAAACAATCTCATATCCATATTTTGGATTGAATGAAACTCACCATTTATAAAATAATGCCATTCGATACGATTTATTTGGGTTGCGCTTTCATAATGCATTATTTGTTTTATCAATACTTCTCTTCCATCGCTAGTTGTATATTCAGCAACTACTTTTTGTTCTTTTTCGCCTTCAACAATATATTGAATATTAGGGTTAAAGCAATCAAGCAAAAATAAGCTCCCTTCTTTGAGATGATTCTCAACCCTCTTTAACGTCTTAAATAAATCTTCATTTCTATATAAATGATGGATTGAATTGAATGGGATAAAAATAAAATCAAACTTTTCCTGCAAGTTTAATGTTCTAATATCTGCTTCAATGAAATTAATCTCTAATCCTGCTTCAGAAGCTTTTACCTTTGCCTGTTCAAGCATGGATGAAGTGTAATCAACCCCACAAATATTGTATCCTTCCTTTGCAATTGGAAGCGTAAGTCTGCCTGTACCACAGCAAAGTTCAAGTATCCTAGCATCCTTATTTTTCGGCAACCACTTTTTGTAAAATTGCAAATCAGACAGGAAGGTGTTTAATCCATCATAAATATTTGCGTCATAAATCAAATCACCTACCTTATAATCAGTATTCATCTTATCCCCCATATTATAAACTATTAATTATCATTACTTTACAATTATCACCCTATTTCTTTCTCTTTTTCCACAACTGATAACTATTGATAATATTTTGCCACAAAACATAACTTCCCGGAGCAACAGAGGAAAGAGGATTCAAATATGTATGGGCCATCCAAATAGCTAAAATGGTATTCTTTTGCCCTAATGCTTGACCACCACTAATGCGATCATTATACAAACTACCGAGTGTTTTTCCAAAAAAGAATTGCAGGCAGCAAACTACCAAAGCTGCAAGAGCAATCATGATTTCAGTTATCCCATCTGCCGGATCGTTAATTAAAGAAGAGAGGGTCTGTGCAGTAACAATAGCTAGAGATACAGCCCAAAGATAGAATGCCAGTTCGTGATAATTCAACAATGTACGGTGTACGCGAGGTACAAAACGTTGTAAAAACCATGCAACTAAAAAAGGACAAATCAATAAAGGGAAAACTTTACTCAATATCAACAAAAAAGAATCAAAGAAACTAATATCGGCATGTACCTCAATCAATGGAAACAAAATCGGAACAGCAATAGCAGCACCAATATTACCGATCAATGTATAAGTAGTCAAGCTGGCAGCACTCCCCCCTAATTTAGAAGTAATTACAGCAGCAGCAGTAGCTGTAGGGCAAATAATACAAACCATTGCTCCTTCTGCTACAATCTTATTAAAACGGAAAAGAAGTAAATAAACAGCAATAGCTCCAAATATCTGAATCAAAAGTAACCATAAATGCAGAGGCTTCGGCTTTAAATCACGAGGAGACACCTTACAAAAAGTGAGTAGCAACATGGTAAAAATAAGTACCGGAGTCAAGAAAGAAAGAGTGATAAATAATGGATAACCAACGGCCCCCACCAACATGGCAATGGGCAATGTCCAATTCTTCAGGAACTTAAGCATCGCTATATCATTTATAATTTTAAAACACAAAGTAACAACGAATCATGGAAATAAACCCATGAAATATGGAAAAAAATACAAAACTTAATAGTGAATAGCAAGTTTTCAGCAAAATTCTGCTACATTTGCATCGTCATTCCATATAAAATGAGACGTCATAGATACTACATATTATATACATTCATTTGCTTTTGGCTACTTAGCTCCCCGCTTTGTATCAGTAATTCATGGGCAAAAGACTTTGTTGTCGTGATTGACCCCGGGCACGGTGGGCATGATCCTGGAGCCGTAGGTAAGATTTCTAAAGAAAAGAATATCAACTTGAACGTTGCATTAAAGCTGGGAAACATGATCAAAAAAAACTGTGATGATGTGAAAGTAATCTTTACCCGCACTAAAGATGTATTTATCCCACTGAATCGTCGTGCAGAAATAGCCAATAATGCCAAAGCCGATCTGTTTATTTCCATACATACCAACGCATTAGCCAATAACCGCACTGCCAAAGGTGCATCCACCTGGACGCTCGGTCTTGCCAAATCGGACGCTAACCTCGCTGTTGCACAACGTGAGAATTCAGTAATCCTTTACGAAAGTGATTATAAAACCCGTTATGCCGGCTTTAATCCCAACTCGGCCGAGTCGTATATCATCTTTGAATTTATGCAGGATAAATATATGGAGCAAAGTGTGCATTTGGCGTCCCTGGTACAAAAACAATTCCGCCATACCTGCAAGCGAGTAGATCGTGGAGTGCACCAAGCCGGATTTCTTGTACTAAAAGCAAGCGCAATGCCAAGTATCCTGGTAGAACTGGGATTTATTTCAACTCCTGAAGAAGAACGTTATCTCAACTCCGAAGAAGGAACCGGTACATTGGCTAAAGGAGTCTATCGTGCTTTTCTTACTTATAAGAAAGAACATGAGATTCGACTGACAGGCGTCAGCCGTACCATCATTCCTGATGATGAAGAGATGTCGGAGAACGAACTGGCAGCCACACAGCCCAAAGAAGAAAAAACAGACAGTGCACCAGTCCAAACGGAGTTGGTAGCACAAGCTAAACCACAGCAACGTCCTATCACAGTAGAAAGTGCAACAAATAGTGGAGAAATAACGTTTAAAATACAGATACTAACTTCGTCAAGTCCACTGACCAAAAACGATAAACGTTTAAAGGGATTGAAAGACGTAGATTATTATAAAGAAAAAGGATTGTATAAGTACACTTATGGAGCCTCAACCGATTATAATAAAGTATTAAGAAGTAAACGTGCTATTACAGATAAATTTAAGGATGCTTTTATTATAGCTTTCCGGGATGGAGAAAAAATGAATATTAACGCAGCAATTGCAGAGTTTAAAAAGAAACGAAATAAATAAGAGAACAGAAATGAAATACATTACAAAAGAAGTCAGAATAGGAATAGCGGGAATCATTGCCCTGTGTATACTCGTTTATGGTATCAACTATCTGAAGGGAATCAATATGTTCAAACCTTCAAGTTATTTCTATGTAAAATTCCAGAATGTAAACGGATTGGCTAAATCAAGCCCCGTTTTCGCTGACGGAGTACGCGTCGGTATTGTACGTGACATTTATTATGACTACAATCAAGCTGAAAATGTAATAGTAGAAGTAGAATTGGATACAGAGCTCCGCATCCCTAAAGGAAGTTCTGCCGAATTGGTATCCGAATTGATGGGTGGTGTAAGAATGAATATCCTTCTGGCAAACAATCCCCGGGAAAAATATGCAATAGGAGACACAATCCCAGGTAAATTGAATAATGGAATGATGGAAAGTGTAGCTGCACTCATGCCACAGATAGAACAAATGTTACCGAAATTGGATTCTATTATGATCTCCCTAAATACCATCCTGAACAACCAAAGCATTCCCGCCACGCTGCACTCTGTAGAAAAGACTGCTGCTAATCTTGAAGTAGCAAGTGGACAACTAAAGGTATTAATGGGACGCGATATTCCACAGTTGACAGGTAAACTAAATACAATCGGAGATAACTTTATTACCATCAGTGGAAACCTAAAGGAAATAGATTATGCTACTACATTCAAGGAAATTGAACAAACACTAGCCAACGTAAAAATGGTTACAGAAAAGCTTAACAGCAAAGACAACACAGTAGGATTGTTACTAAACGATCCGCAACTTTACAACAATCTGAATGCAACAACTGCTAATGCTGCAAGCCTGCTTGAGGACTTAAAAGAACACCCCAAACGATATGTACACTTCTCTTTATTTGGAAAGAAAGATAAGTAAGAAATTAGCGTTATATAGATTTTATCTAAATAACATCACATCCAATTGCAAGTCTTAAAAGCTTTGAAAAGTGCATAGATAGACTGAAAGAAATAAAATATAGGAATACTTATTTAAATATCTTTTTCCTGCGATATCACCATAACATTCTATTAGACAGAATATTATAAAAAAGCAATAGCCCCAACAATGGGGCTATTTTATCGGAGGATCATAAGTATCTGAAAGTAAAGACATTATTCTTTCAGCGAGAAACACAAGAAAAAATAGATTTGTTTTTCTCAAATAAGATTCCCAATTTTGCAAACGTAGAAGTTTTGCTTAATTAATAAATGTATTATAGCCGTTATGAGTGAATCCAATCATGTCGGGCTGTGGAACCGCTGTCTTGAAATAATTAGAGACAATGTTCCCGAATCGACATATAAAACTTGGTTTGTTCCCATCGTACCATTAAAATATGAGGACAAAACGTTAATTGTACAAGTACCCAGCCAGTTTTTCTATGAATTTCTGGAAGATAAATTCGTGGACTTGTTACGCAAGACTTTGTATAAAGTCATAGGCGAAGGAACCAAGTTAATGTATAATGTAATGGTAGACCGGACTTCAATACCGAATAAAACGGTAAATCTTGAAGCCAGCAACCGTTCTATAGCCGTGCCACAAACAAGTGTAATTCGTGGTAGTGGCAATAAAGCACCCAACCTATTACATGCTCCTGCACCGCAAGACCTGGACCCACATTTAAACCCCAATTATAATTTTGAAAACTTCATTGAAGGATACAGTAACAAGCTATCAAGAAGCGTTGCTGAGGCCGTAGCTCAAAATCCGGCTGGTACTGCCTTCAATCCCTTGTTTTTACATGGTGCATCAGGAGTAGGAAAAACTCACCTGGCCAATGCCATCGGAACAAGAATAAAAGAACTGTATCCCGGAAAAAGAGTATTGTATGTATCAGCACATCTTTTTCAGGTACAATATACCGACTCTGTTCGTAATAATACTACAAACGATTTCATCAACTTCTACCAGACAATCGATGTACTGATTATTGACGATATTCAAGAATTTGCAGGCGTTACCAAAACGCAGAATACTTTCTTCCATATTTTTAATCATCTGCACCAAAACGGCAAGCAATTGATTCTAACTTCTGACCGTGCACCTGTATTATTACAAGGAATGGAGGAGCGCCTTCTTACCCGTTTTAAATGGGGAATGGTAGCTGAATTAGAAAAACCAACGGTAGAATTACGCAAGAATATTCTGCGTAATAAAATTCATCGTGATGGATTACAGTTCCCTCCGGAAGTTATTGAATATATTGCAGAGAATGTAAATGAAAGTGTACGCGACCTTGAAGGTATCGTTATTGCTATCATGGCACGTTCTACTATTTTCAATAAAGAAATAGACCTCGATCTGGCGCAACACATTGTACGTGGTGTTGTTCGTAATGAAGCCAAAAGCATTGGTATTGATGATATCATCAATGTGGTATGCAAACATTTCGGACTAGATACTACTGCCATTCATACTAAATCACGAAAAAGAGAAGTGGTACAAGCTCGTCAGGTAGCAATGTATCTGGCCAAAACACATACAGATTTCTCTACTTCAAAGATTGGCAAGTTTATTGGTAATAAAGATCATGCAACTGTACTCCATGCCTGTAAAACCGTAAAAGGACAGTGCGAAGTAGACAAAAGCTTCCGTTCTGACCTGGAGAATATAGAATCATTACTAAAAAAGAAAGGAAATTAAATAAAAAAAGAGAGGCAATATCGTAATATAAGTATTGCCTCTCTTTTTTATTGTTTATATAAACCCTTGCTGTTTCAACACCTTCAACAGATTCTCAGACATAAACTCATTATCCTTTTTCGTATAACGGACATCTGTAAACACCTGAGCCAACGTTTCCTTCCGGTTTTCTTCTACAAATTGTTTACTTTCAGGTAACGACTCCTTGTAAGCATACAGTTTATCAATATCCTTCTCCGTATAATCATGATAATGCTCCTCATGAATAGCAGCCTCTAAAGGCAATCGATCTACTTGGGCAGGAATACCATCGGGATAACCTACCGTCACTGTAGTTATCGGGAAAACAAGTTCCGGAAGCTTCAAGATATCAATAATCATTTGTGGATTATAAGTAGTAGTACCCAAATAGCAAATACCCAATCCTGCTTCTTCTGCCAATGTGCAGAAAGTTTGTGCTACCAGCAATGTATCCATCGCCGCGTTCATAAATGACATCAAGTTATTATACCCCGGTATTGCTTTACGTTGCTCGCACCATTTTGTGAAACGGCGAAAGTCTGCGCAAAATGTAAGTACTACCGGTGCTCCTTTCACCATTGGTTGATTAAAGTGTGCAGGAGAAAGTTTTTCTTTCATTTCGCTGTCACGTGTGATAACAACGCTATATAACTGCATTCCTCCCATAGTAGAAGCACGGAAAGAAGCTTCAAGCAAATCATTTAACAAATCAGATGAAATATCTTTTTGTAAGTACTTTCTGATTGTTCTTCTATTCTTAACGGTCTCAATCATATCTTTTTTCCTGCAAAGATATAAAAAGAATTTTTATTTTGCCATTCATGCTAAATAGATTAATTTTCTTTTTGGAAAACTTTAAGCATTAAACAAAACAACCATTTTATTGTTTATCAATAGCTTATCATTTAGAAATGGAAAACTTACAGCCATCCAGCAATTTATCTCATTTTTATTTTGATATACCAAAAAACATTCATAGCTTTGCAGCACGTTTGTTAATGATAGGTAAGCTTCTACACATTTTCTTATTTATTAAAGTAATCTAAGACACATACCAACGTGGAAAAACAAATTTATTCTTACGAAGAATCCTTTGAAGAATCTTTACGTTATTTCAAAGGAGACGAACTTGCTGCCAGAGTTTGGGTAAACAAATACGCAGTTAAGGATTCTTTCGGAAATATTTACGAGAAATCTCCGGAAGACATGCATTGGAGAATTGCAAATGAAGTGGCACGTATCGAAGCCAAGTATACAAATGGCCTTAGTGCAGAAGAATTATTCAACCTGCTCGACCACTTTAAATACATTGTTCCCCAGGGTAGCCCAATGACAGGTATTGGTAATGACTATCAAGTAGCTTCATTATCCAACTGTTTCGTAATTGGAGTAGATGGTGCAGCTGACTCCTATGGTGCTATCATCAAAATTGACGAAGAGCAAGTACAATTAATGAAAAGACGTGGGGGTGTAGGTCATGATCTTTCACATATCCGCCCTAAAGGCTCTCCGGTAAAAAACTCGGCACTGACTTCCACTGGATTGGTTCCTTTCATGGAACGTTATTCTAACTCCACCCGCGAAGTGGCACAGGACGGACGTCGGGGTGCATTAATGTTGAGCGTATCTATCAAACATCCGGATTCAGAAGCATTTATTGACGCCAAGATGACGGAAGGAAAAGTAACCGGAGCCAATGTTTCCGTAAAATTGGACGATGCATTTATGCAGGCCGCAGTAGAAGAGAAACCTTACATACAGCAATATCCGATTGATTCGGCCAATCCAACTACCACTAAAGAAATTGATGCTTCTACCTTATGGAAAAAGATAGTGCACAATGCATGGAAATCAGCAGAGCCGGGTGTATTGTTTTGGGATACAATTATCCGTGAGTCTGTACCCGATTGTTATGCAGACCTGGGATACAAAACCGTTTCGACTAATCCTTGCGGCGAAATCCCTTTATGCCCTTACGACTCTTGCCGTTTGCTGGCTATCAACCTTTACTCATACGTGGTTAATCCGTTCAAGCCAGATGCTTACTTCGATTTCGATCTGTTCAAGAAACATGTGGCACTTGCGCAGCGTATCATGGATGATATTATCGACCTTGAACTTGAAAAGATCGAGCGTATCATGAAGAAAATAGACGAGGACCCAGAAAACAGTGAGGTAAAACGTACCGAACGCGAACTATGGGAAAAGATCTATAAGAAGAGCGGTCAGGGAAGACGTACCGGTGTAGGTATTACCGCCGAAGGTGACATGCTTGCCGCGTTGGGTCTGCGATACGGTACAGAAGAAGCGACGGAATTCTCTGAAGAAGTTCATAAAACTGTAGCTCTTTGCGCTTATCGCTCGTCAGTGGAAATGGCCAAAGAACGCGGTGCCTTTGAAATATACGATACAGAACGCGAAAAGAATAACCCGTTCATCAATCGTTTGCGCGAAGCAGATCCGGAACTGTATGAAGATATGAAAAAGTACGGACGCCGTAACATAGCCTGTCTTACTATCGCTCCAACCGGAACAACAAGTCTGATGACGCAAACAACTTCGGGTATAGAGCCTGTGTTCCTGCCTGTATACAAACGTCGCAGAAAAGTAAATCCGAACGATACCAATGTCCATGTTGACTTTGTAGACGAAACGGGAGATGCCTTTGAAGAATATATCGTATTCCATCATAAGTTTGTGACCTGGATGGAAGCCAACGGATACGACCCTGCTAAACGTTATTCTCAGGAGGAGGTTGACGAACTGGTAAGCAAATCACCCTATAATAAAGCTACTTCTAACGACGTAGACTGGTTAATGAAGGTAAAGATGCAAGGACGTATCCAGAAATGGGTAGACCACTCCATCAGTGTAACTATTAATCTGCCAAACGATGTAGACGAGGATCTCGTAAACCGTTTGTATGTGGAAGCTTGGAAATCGGGCTGTAAAGGTTGTACAGTATACCGCGACGGTTCACGTTCAGGAGTATTGATCTCTGCCAAACCTGAAAAGAAAGAGGGCTTGCCTCCTTGCAAACCACCTACCGTAGTTGAAACCCGCCCATCTGTATTGGAAGCCGACGTAGTACGTTTCCAGAATAATAAAGAGAAATGGGTAGCATTGGTAGGTTTACTTGATGGACATCCTTATGAAATATTCACCGGTTTGCAGGATGATGACGAAGGAATCTTCATTCCGAAGAGTGTTGTTGCAGGCCGTATCATTAAGAATGTAGACGAAAACGGAAACAAACGCTACGACTTCCAGTTTGAGAACAAGCGCGGATACAAGATGACAATCGAAGGTCTGTCCGAGAAGTTTAACAAGGAATACTGGAACTATGCAAAACTGATTTCCGGAGTGCTTCGTTACAGAATGCCAATTGAACAGGTTATCAAACTGGTAGGTTCCCTGCAACTGGATAGTGAAAATATCAATACCTGGAAAAATGGTGTGGAACGTGCATTGAAGAAATATATCCAGGATGGTACGGAAGCTAAAGGTAAGAAATGCCCGAACTGCGGAAACGAAACACTGGTTTATCAGGAAGGATGCCTGATATGTACGACGTGTGGGGCTTCAAGGTGTGGGTAAATTGATATTCTTTCTTTTGCCTTGATGCAAAAGAAAGAACCAAAGAAAAGATCAAGGCTGCATTTACTTCGCTACAAAACTCCGGTAAAAAGCTAAAGGGGCTCGAACTCGCTTCGCTCAGACAATCACCCCCTTTGACGCTTTTTGCCGGAGTTTTGTTTAACGCTACGTAAATGAAGCCGAGGGAACCATTCGGCAGGAATGCACTAATATAGTATGAATGAGATTAAATTATGGAGCGATTTATTTGCTATCTGTTACAGAATAAAAGATAAATAGGTTCTAAAGTTCTATATGTAAATAGGATCTCAAAACATAACCCAAATCCCCCCGGTCCTGCCATAACCGCTGCGGCCTCATTTTTTCTCCGTTAAGCGAATGCCCGTAGCGGAGCGTTAAAAAGGGGCGATTGTCTGAGCGAAGCGAGTTCGAGCCCCTTTAGCGGAACGAAGGAAGTGAGTAGGAGAAAAAATGCAGCCTTGATCTTTTCTTTTGGTATCTTTTCTTTTGCATCAAGGCAAAAGAAAAGTACATCCCAACACAAACGTTTGCATAACATTTTAAATTACTTCTAAGAATTCAGATACACAATATATAAAAAGAATGTCTTATACTTGCATAATCAATCGTTCATAATCAAAATCTAATATATATGATAGTATCATTTAATATTGAATATCGTACCAGCTGGGGAGAAGAAGTAAGAGTCACGGGCTCCATCCCCGAATTGGGAGAAGACAATCCCGAATGCTCCATTCCCCTTCACACTGTAGATGGAATTCACTGGACAGCAGAGACTGAAATACAAGTCCCCAATGAAGCATTTGTGAACTATAGTTATCTCATCTGGCAAGACGGGAAAGTGGTCCGCAATGAGTGGAATAGTTTTCCCCGCCGCTTATATCTAACAGGTGACAGTAAGAAAAGATACTGCATCAATGACTGCTGGAAGAATCTTCCGGAACAGCAGTACTTCTATAGTTCAGCTTTCACTGAATCATTGCTGGCACATCACAGTAAAGCCGGTGTACCTCAAAGTTACAAAAAAAGCCTGGTGATAAAAGCATATGCTCCACGCATCAACGAAGACTATTGTGTGGCTATCTGTGGCAATCAGAAAGTATTGGGTGATTGGAATCCTGACAAAGCATTGCTAATGAGTGATATCAATTTCCCAGAGTGGCAGGCCGAGATGGATGCAAGCAAACTTAAATTCCCATTGGAATACAAATTCGTTCTCTACAATAAAAAGGAGAAACGTGCCGAAACATGGGAAAATAATCCAAATCGCTATATGGCTAACCCGGAATTGAAAGCGAACGAAACGCTTGTCATCTCCGACCGGTACGTCTATTTTAATATCCCCGCATGGAAAGGTGCCGGCGTAGCTGTGCCCGTATTCTCGTTAAAATCAGAAAAAAGCTTTGGCGTAGGAGACTTCGGAGACCTGAAACGTATGGTTGACTGGGCTGTAAGTACGAACCAGAAAATAGTACAGATCCTGCCAATTAACGATACGACGATGACTCACACCTGGACGGATTCTTATCCGTACAACAGCATCTCTATCTATGCCTTTCACCCCATGTATGCCGATCTCAAAAAGATGGGTACACTGAAAGACAAAAAAGTAGCTACCGCCTTTAATCAAAAGCAGAAAGAGCTAAATGTACTTTCTACAATAGACTATGAAGCAGTGAATCAGACAAAGTGGGAATACTTCCGTCTCATCTTCCGTCAGGAAGGTGAAAAGGTGTTAGCTTCCAAAGCATTCAAGAAATTCTTTGAAGCCAACAAAGAGTGGTTGCAGCCATACGCTGTATTCAGTTATCTGCGCGATGCTTTCAAAACGCCTGACTTCCGCGAATGGCCCCGCCATAACGTATACAACGCAGAGGAGATAGAAAAGATGTGTCAACCGGGATCTGTCGATTATCCCTTTATCTCAATCTATTTCTATATCCAATTCAACCTACACCTGCAATTGCTTGAAGCAACTACATATGCCCGTGAAAACGGGGTAGTACTGAAAGGTGACATTCCTATCGGTATCAGCCGTAACAGTGTGGAAGCCTGGACGGAACCCTATTATTTCAACCTAAACGGACAAGCTGGTGCCCCACCCGATGATTTCTCTGTAAACGGACAAAACTGGGGATTCCCAACCTATAATTGGGATGTTATGGAGCAAGATGGTTACAGCTGGTGGATGAAACGTTTCCGGAAAATGGCGGAATACTTCGATGCCTACCGCATTGACCATATTCTGGGCTTCTTCCGCATTTGGGAGATACCGATGCATGCCGTTCACGGACTGTTAGGACAGTTTGTACCCGCCCTGCCAATGAGCCGGGAAGAAATAGAAAGTTATGGACTTCCTTTCCGTGAAGAATTCCTGCAACCTTATATACACGAATATTTCCTGGGACAGTTATTCGGGCCACACACCGATTATGTGAAACAGACATTTATCGAGCCAACCGATACCTGGGAGGTATACCGTATGCGTGATGAGTTTGATACACAACGTAAAGTAGAAGCCTTCTTTGCCGGAAAAACTGATGAGGGCAGTATATGGATTCGTGACGGACTGTACGCACTGATCAGTGATGTATTGTTTGTGCCCGACCGCCAGGAAGCAGATAAATACCACCCGCGTATCAGCGTACAGCACGACTTTATCTACCGTTCACTAAACGACTGGGAAAAGGCTGCCTTCAACCGCTTGTACGATCAGTATTACTATCATCGCCATAACCAGTTCTGGCAGCAGCAAGCAATGAACAAGTTGCCACAGTTGACACAATCTACCCGTATGTTGGTATGCGGTGAAGATCTCGGCATGATCCCCGACTGCGTCCCGTGGGTAATGAACGACCTGCGCATTCTCAGTCTTGAGATACAGCGCATGCCAAAGAATCCAACTTATGAATTCGGTCATTTGAATGAGTATCCATACCGTTCTGTCTGCACCATCTCAACGCACGACATGTCTACTTTACGTGGCTGGTGGGAAGAAGATTATCAACAGACACAGCGTTACTACAATACCATGCTTGGTCATTATGGTGCCGCCCCGGCAGTAGCTACTCCGGAATTGTGCGAGGAAGTAGTCCGCAACCACCTGTACAGTAATTCCATCCTCTGTATCCTCTCTTTGCAGGATTGGCTGGCAATAGATGGAAAATGGCGCAACCCAAACGTACAGGAAGAACGTATCAATATACCTGCCAACCCACGGCACTATTGGCGCTATCGCATGCATCTGACGCTGGAGCAGTTGATGAAAGCAGAAAGCCTGAACGAGAAAATAAAAGAGTTGATTAAACAGACAGGAAGAAAGCCGGAAAAATAAGCTCCTGTCATCTCCTGATTTTCATAAAAAGCGCCTCTCCCTATCAAATCAATCCGGGAGAGGCGTTGTTATTATCAAGATATCCTGTATCTTTGCGGCCATAAAATGAAACAAACACAACAATGGAAGATAACAAAAGCAAACGCGTTGACTTTGTAGACCTGACCAAAGGCGTTTGCATCATTCTGGTAGTTATGGCCCACATTGGCGGAGCATTTACCAGGTTTGATGAAGACTCTATGGTATCTTGTTTCCGTATGCCGCTTTATTTCTTCATATCCGGTATCTTCTTTAAATCTTATGAAGGCTTTCTGGGTTTCTTACTTCGTAAAATCAACAAGCTACTTATTCCATTCACCTTTTTTTATGTCGGAGCTTTTCTGTTAAAGTATGTCGTATGGAAAATAGCCCCCGGTGTTTTTCATCTGCCGGTGCAATGGAGTGAATTACTTGTTGTGTTTCACGGGCACGATTTAATCAAGTTCAACCCTCCTATCTGGTTTCTTATTGCACTGTTCAATTGTAATATTCTATTCTATTTACTCCATTTCTTACGAGACAGACACTTGAAACTGGTATTCGTTCTCACTCTGCTCATCGGAGCAATCGGTTTCTTTATGGGGAAATACCGTTTTGAGCTGCCACTGTATATAGATGTGGCCATGACAGCTCTGCCATTCTACGTTGCAGGTTTCTGGATACGCCGTTACAATTTCTTTCTCTTTCCGCATCGGTTCGACAAGCTGATCCCTCTGTTTATCATTGCCGCACTTGCCATCATGTATTTCGTTGCTTTCACCCCGGGGATGCGTACCAATAGTTATCATGGCAATATCTTCCAGTTCTATATAGCCGCTTTTGCCGGTATCTTTATGATTATGTTGCTGTGCAAGAGGGTGAAACACATACCTGTAGTCTCTTACTTAGGACGTTATTCGGTAATCACGCTTGGTATTCATGCACCGATACTTCATTTTTCCGGTCAACTCGTATCACGGTATATTCATAACGAATGGGCATTAGCCTTCACGCTACTATTCATAACATTGGGCATCTGTATTGCCGTAACGCCCTTCTTCCTGAAAGTAATGCCCCAGGTGGTGGCACAGAAAGATTTGATAAGAATCAGGTAAGAGTTCTATCCGGTTTGTTGTATCTTTGTGAAAGTATTCATTTTTTCAAGCCTAAATACAGTCATGAATATAAACGCCAGTTATATACATTTAGAGAATATACTCTTCTTTGCCCATCACGGAGTAACTACACAAGAAACGATTGTGGGGAATGAGTTTTATATCAACCTGAGATTAAAAGTAGATTTCGCACACGCCATTACGACAGATGCAGTAGAGGATACTGTAAGTTATGCCGACGTATATACCCTACTGAAAGAAGAAATGGGAATCCCCTCCAAGCTGCTGGAACATGTATGCGGACGTATTGCAGAAAGATTATTCCGGGATTTTCCTGCCATTGAAGAAGTAGAAATAAAGTTGTCCAAACGGAATCCACCCATGGGAGCAGATATTGATGCGGCAGGTGTGGAGATGTTTTGCACCAGAAAATGAGCGATGAGGGGGAAGAATTTCACCCCATTATTGAGTACTTTTCCCCGGCTCTGGGGAGGAATGTCCTCGGCTCCGGGGAAGGACATCCTCGGCTCCGGGGAGGAAGCTGTTCCCCGGAGCCGGGAATATCAGTCAAGAATCGATTGAATTCAGCATGGGGATAACGCAGAAGGGAACTCATTTTTGAGTCCCCCCATCGCCTGCCGAACCTCCCCGTGCGGGAAGCACTACTTCTTTTTCTTCCGTTTGTTTACCGATGCTACCGCTTCGGTCACTACCGGTTTATTTTCAAACCGCTTGGTATAGCCGGAATAATCGGGATGAGTCCGTTCATAATCGGGATCCACAAACAAAGGACTTGATATGATATGGTCAGCTGTAGAGCGGTTGCAACAGAATACAATGTTCTCCACACCAGCCAAACGGGTCAATGCTTTCACATCCGTGTCGTGTGGTTGCAGCGTCATCGGATCAGTAAAGAAGAACAGATAATCGATCTCTCCGTCCACAATACGCGAACCCATCTGCTGATCACCTCCCAACGGACCGGATTTCAGAATCGTAATGTCCCATTCAACATCAGGATGCTTCTCTTTCAATGCTTCAAGAATCAGTGTGCCGGTTGTACCCGTACAATAGAACTTATGTCCCATCAACAGTTCTGAATTCCAAAGCACCCATTCAATCAGATCTCTTTTCATGGCATCATGTGCCACCAGACCTATTTTTCTTACTAACTTCTTTTCCATTTGCGTTATCCTTTAAAGTCAGACAATTGGGAGAAACGTTTCCGTCCCTTCACATAAAACTGCCACAAGATACTGCTTTTTATTCGTTCGGGAATAGAATCGACATAAGTTTTTCTCAGATTTTCTTCACGGGCCTTCAGGAAATAAGAACGAAGCCGCTTATATTCACTCCGTGCATAAAACACAGCTTTAACATTACCCAACTGCCCTTTCAATAAGTATTGAAGGGCGGCTACATAGTCGAGAAAAGCCCGTACGCGCATCACCTTATTCAGCTCCTGTGGAGGAAGATTTTTATAAAGCATGACAAGATTATTACGAAAATTGAGATAAGTCTTCCGCGGACTCTCTTTTTTCAAAGTTGCCGCCCCCACATGATAGACAACACTTTGAGGGATACAAACAATACTCTTCCCGCGTGAGCGAAGCCGCCAGCAAAGATCTATCTCCTCCATATGGGCAAAAAAGCGGGCATCGAGTCCACCCGCATCCATATAATCCGTCCGGCGGATAAACAAAGCTGCTCCCGTAGCCCAAAATACCGGAGCAATCGTATCATACTGTCCCCGGTCCTCTTCCACTTCATTCATCACACGCCCCCGGCAAAAAGGATAGCCGTAACGGTCTATGTATCCACCAGCCGCACCAGCATATTCAAACATCTGCTTCTGTCGCCAACTACGTATTTTGGGCTGGCAGGCAGCTACTTCAGGATGGGCATCCATATAGCTGACAAGTGGTTCGAGCCAATTCTCCGTTACTTCTACATCCGAATTAAGCAGAACCACATATTCTGCATCCACCTTTTGCAAAGCAAGATTGTATCCTTCTGCAAAGCCGTGGTTCTCTTCCAACAAGATCAAACGAGCCATTGGGAAATCATCCCGAAGCATGGCAACAGAAGAATCCGTAGAACCATTATCGGCCACACAAACCTCTATATCATCACTATCGGAATGGCAAAGTACCGACGGAAGAAAAGAGCGAAGCATTTCACAACCGTTCCAGTTTAATATAACAACAGATATCTTTTTCATCGTCTTTATAGAATAGTGCCTTTCAATGCTGTACCATCTTCATTAAGCTCTCCCAGCAATACATTGACCATTTTGTTATCCAACGAAGGGTCATTTTCCACTTCTACCCGGATATAATTGGCTGTAAAACCATGCATCGGCATGCCCGCCTTGGTCTTTTCCATAAGTACAGGCATTGTCTGCCCGATGTGACGGACATAAAAAGCCTGCGTTTTTTCGTCCGAAAGAGCCAGTAACCTCTGGCTACGCTTATGCTTTTCTTCGGGAGCTACCACATAATCTATCTTCAAAGCCTGAGTACCGGGACGTTCCGAATAACTGAATACATGCAGCTGGGTCACGTCCAATCCGGCAATAAAGCGGTAGGCATCTTCAAAATATTCCTCCGTTTCGCCACGTGTACCCACAATTACATCTACTCCAATAAAGGCATCGGGCATCACTTCCTTGATCTTCTTTATTTTGGAAGCAAACAAAGCCGTGTCATAACGACGACGCATTAACTTCAGTACATCATCCGATCCGGATTGCAAGGGTATATGGAAATGTGGCATGAATCTGCGGGAATGGGATACGAATTCAATAATTTCATCCGTCAGCAAATTGGGTTCTATGGAAGAAATCCGATAACGCTCAATGCCTTCCACTTCATCCAGCGCTTTCACCAGATCAAAGAAAGTCTCTCCGGTAGTTTTACCAAAATCACCAATATTCACACCTGTAAGTACAATCTCTTTTCCACCTTCGGCAGCTGCCTGACGAGCTTGCTCTACCATAGAAGCAATCGTTCCGTTCCGGCTCCGCCCGCGGGCAAAGGGAATCGTACAATAAGAGCAGAAATAATCACAGCCATCCTGTACCTTCAGGAAAAAACGGGTACGATCCCCGCGTGAACATGAAGGTGCAAACGAACGAATATCTTTTGTAGCCGTTGTATACGCTTCTCCGGCTTCATGCTTTTGCAAATCGCCCAAATACTGAAGCAGATCCTTCTTTTGCTCAGCGCCCAGCACAACATCAACTCCCTCAATCTTCGCCACATCGCCCGGCTTAAGCTGCGCATAACATCCCGTCACCACAACAAAAGCTCCCGGATGCTGTTTCACCAACCGATGAATAGCCTGCCGACATTTCTTATCTGCCATCTCCGTCACCGAACATGTATTAACCACACAAATATCCGCACGCTCACCTTTACGTGCCGTACGCACACCTGCTTCACGCAGGATTTTACCAATAGTCGAGGTCTCTGAGAAATTCAATTTGCAGCCTAAAGTATAGTAAACAGCTGTCTTATCCTGAAATACAGTGGTATCTATCATAATTTTAACAAACGCATATTGGATGCAAAGTTACACAATCTATGAGAATTAAGTATTAAAAATTAGGAATTAACAACTAAAGGATTTAACCTCTCCACAGACTTTAATTACTATTTTTTAATTCCTAATTAAATTATTATTCCTATTTTTGCACAATTCACTAAAAAACGTGCAATGATAAAAGAGAATTTTATTAAGCTATACGAAAATAGCTTTCAAGAAAACTGGGACCTGCCTTGTTATACCGACTATGACGAGGACTCTGGTTACACATACGGGCAAGTGGCTGAAGAGATAGCCCGCCTCCATCTATTATTCAGACATTGTAGCCTCCGACGTGGTGATAAAATAGCCGTTATCGGAAAAAATAATGCCCGATGGTGCATCGCTTATATGGCAACAATCACCTATGGCGCAATCATCGTGCCGATTCTTCAGGACTTCAATCCGAACGATGTACACCATATTGTGAATCATTCGGAATCTGTTTTTCTCTTTACCAGCGATACCATTTGGGACAATCTCGAAGAAGAAAAACTGACCGGACTCCGCGGTGTATTTTCGCTTACTGATTTCCGCTGCCTGTATCAGCGCGACGGCGAAACGATACAGAAATTCATCAAGCATCTGGACAATGAAATGCACCGTGCATACCCCAAAGGATTCCACCGGGAAGATGTGCAATATACCACGCTTTCCAACGATAAAGTCATGTTGCTGAACTATACCTCCGGTACCACAGGCTTCAGTAAAGGCGTCATGCTGACAGGAAACAATCTTGCAGGAAATGTCACCTTCGGAATCCGCACCGAATTACTAAAAAAAGGAGATAAAGTACTCTCCTTCCTTCCGTTAGCACATGCTTATGGTTGTGCGTTCGATTTTCTAACGGCCACGGCTGTAGGTACGCACGTCACCCTGCTCGGCAAAACCCCTTCTCCGAAGATCATAATGAAAGCTTTCGAGGAAGTAAAACCCAATCTGATTATTACTGTTCCGCTCGTTATCGAAAAGATATACAAAAATACAATCCAGCCTCTTATCAATAAAAAAGGTATGAAATGGGCATTAAGTATACCCTTACTTGATAGCCAGATTTATGGTCAGATTCGTAAAAAGCTGATCGATGCATTAGGAGGACGTTTCAAAGAAATTATCATTGGCGGAGCCGCTATGAACCCGGAAGTAGAAGAATTCTTTCACAAGATCAAATTCCCATTTACTATTGGTTACGGAATGACAGAATGCGGTCCGCTCATCAGTTATGCCCCATGGAATGAATTTATCCCTACCTCTTCCGGTAAGATACTTGACATTATGGAAGCACGCATTTACAAAGAAAATCCCGAAGCCGAAACAGGAGAAATCCAGGTACGGGGTGAGAATGTTATGACCGGTTATTACAAAAATCCGGATGCTACCAAGGAAGTATTCACCGAAGACGGTTGGCTGCGTACAGGTGACTTGGGAACCATGGATGCCAATGGCAATATCTTCATTCGCGGACGATTGAAAACAATGATTTTAAGTTCGAGCGGACAAAATATATTCCCGGAAGAAATCGAAGCCAAACTAAATAACCTGCCTTTCATTCTCGAAAGTCTTGTTATTGAAAGAAATAAGAAGTTGGTAGCCCTTGTATATGCAGATTACGAGTCTTTAGATTCATTAGGCCTCAATCAACCGGACAATTTAAAGACCATCATGGATGAAAATCTGAAGAATCTGAATGCAACTGTAGCCAACTATGAGAAGATAAGTCAAATACAACTCTACCCAACAGAATTTGAAAAAACACCTAAGAGAAGTATTAAACGCTATCTATATAATAGTATAGCAGTGAATTAGGTATGTTTTAAAACATGTTGTGAGACAAATAGAAAGTGTACTTCAAAAAAAAATATAAAAAAAGTTGGCTTTTCGAGAACAACGTATTCTAAAAGTACATATCTTTGCAGCGTTTTAATAAGCAATTGATTGTATTACAGATTTTAAAAGCAAAGAAAATGAAAAAATTAGTTTTAGTATTCGCAGCTATCGCAGCAGTATCATTCGCATCTTGTGGAAACAAAGCAGCTGAAGCAGCAAAAGCAGAAGCAGATTCTATCCGTATCGCTGACTCAATCGCAGCAGTAGAAGCAGCAGCAGCTGAAGCAGCAGCGGCAATGGATACAGTAACTGTTGATAGCGTAACAGTAACAGAAACTGTAGTAGCTGAATAATTTTAGCTCTGAGAGAATTGAAAGTCTGGCGTGTAAAACACGAACAGACTTTTTTTTGTGCCTTAACCTCCCCCTTTCCGCCCAACATAAAAAAAAATACACTTAGCAGGTACTCGATATATACCCCATATTGAATATTTCCAATTAACACTATTAACAGATATCTGAAATACAGAAATTCTTTATTATAAAAGTACGTACTTTACATACTCAAGAATACGTTTATCTGGAACATAAAAGTACCTATTTAACACTCTATTAAATACTATTCTTTATATCGGATACATTAGATTATTTCCAAATTGAATATCAACCAATTACAGTTAAACAAGACTTTTCTTCCACCTCATCCTACAAATCTTCAAAAGAGATAGTTATCTTTTAAGCAAGCTCCCCTCCCCCTGACCTTGGTACATAAAAAAAGCCCAATCTCTTTCGAGATCAGGCTTCTTTATATTTAGTAAGTTCCAAATCTTATTCAGCAACCACTTCAAAAGGAATTTCTACAGAAACTTCCTTATGCAGTTTTACGATAGCCTTATAAGAACCAACTTCTTTTACTGCATCTTTTACTACGATTATCTTTCTGTCGATTTCGTGGCCTAACTTTGCCAGTGCTTCAGCAATCTGAATGTTACTTACAGAACCGAAAATAGTTCCCGTAGAGCTAACTTTAGTTGCAATAGTCAAAGAAACACCCTCCAATTTAGCAGCAATTGCTTCAGCATCTTTCTTGATTTTCTCAAGTTTATGAGCACGCTGTTTCAAGTCTTCAGCCAACATTTTCTTTGCAGAAGGAGAAGCGATGATAGCTTTTCCAGTCGGGATCAAATAGTTACGACCATAACCAGACTTAACAGTTACGATGTCATTCTTATAACCCAAGTTTACTACGTCTTCTTTCAATATAATTTCCATACTTTTCCTCCTTCTTATTTCATCATGTCAGTTACATAAGGCAGCAATGCCAAGTGACGAGCTCTCTTCACAGCCTGCGCGATACGACGTTGGAACTTCAAAGAAGTACCTGTAATACGACGCGGAAGGATTTTTCCTTGTTCATTCAAGAATTTCTTCAAGAATTCAGGATCTTTGTAGTCGATATACTTAATACCACTCTTTTTGAAACGGCAGTACTTTTTCTTCTTAACGTCTACTGACGGCGGAGTTAAATATCTGATTTCTGATTGAACTTGTTGTGCCATGATTAATCCTCCTTTTTGTTTGATTTAACACTTCTTCT
>NZ_CATJGZ010000131.1:0-16005 GCF_949740115.1 Bacteroides sp. 41_26 | reverse complement strand
TTTTCCCATTCCCCTTCAAACTCCTTAAATCTCAAATTAGGAAACTTTTTGTTATTGTTCGTATTATGCTTCATCTTGATTATTTATAAATGTCAATCTATTGCATTAAGGTTTTTCAGCACTCTATTTGTTGTCATATTATATAACTCCTTTGATTTTTGCCAATAATTCATCAACGGTAATATCACTCATCAATGCAAAAGCGAACCATTTTTTACCTAAATCTTTAACTGATGCTCCAAGGTGATATACTTTTTCGTCTATTAGTAAGAAGCGATCGTGCGCCAGATTGAATATGTCTACCTGAATCGGGGGATATTGGGTATTGTGTTTATCTATATCCAGTTGTAACTGTGCTGTGATTCGCTGTGTGTAGATTGTTGCTGTAACATTTGCGTTACGTTTATCCAAGAGTGTGAGTACTGACTCATCTACATAGTTGTCTATCAGAATAATCGATGTTTGGGCACTCTTTACTAGATTAGCTACAAATTTATACGCATCGAAGATCTGTCCATTATAGAAAATTCCTTCAATTGGAGGTAACGTAGTGCGGACAAAGAAATCAATTTTATCTTCAGTTTGGGCTACTCGTTGTTCTAATCGTTCCATACGATTGTTTATCGAATAACCTTTCAGTAAAAAGTCTTTTAATACCTTATTTGCCCATTGACGGAATTGAGTTCCACGAAGAGACTTAACGCGATACCCAACAGATATAATAACGTCCAGACTATACATTTTTATAGGTTTATCTGAATTTGCAATGTGCAAAAAATGCACATTGCTTTTTTCGTCGAGCTCATGCTCTTTAAATACGTTATTAATATGCCTCGTTATGACGGTACGGTCTCGTTGAAAGAGCTCCGATATTTGTGCTTGTGTCAGCCAAACCGTTTCATCTTCCATTCGCACTTCTATTTTAACCGTTTTATCAGGTTGGTATAAGATGATTTCATCTTGGTTATCCATATTCCTTTATTTGTTACATCTCAATCGAACTGTTCAGTATCTTCGGACAGTAGGATATGATACTACTTGTTTCTATTCTACTAATCCCAATTCTCGCAGATACACTTCAATTTCCTTATCCAATTCAGTACGTTTGGCTTCCAGGCCTTTAATATCTGCCATAACCTTCTTGATATCTATAGGTTCTTCTTCTTCAAATGTATCTACATAGCGAGGAATGTTTAAGTTGTAATCATTTTCTTGAATCTCTTGGAGTGTGGCGAGATGGCTGTATTTTTCTATTTCCGTACGTTTTTGATAGGTTTCAATAATTTTACGGATGTGTCCTGGACGAAGTTTGTTTTGTGTTTTTATCTTTTCAAATTCTTTACTTGCATCAATAAAGAGAATATTGTCATCTTCTTTACGACATTTCTTCATTACAAGAATGCAAGTGGGGATACTTGTGCCATAGAAAATATTAGCTGGCAAACCAATGATAGCATCAATGTAGTTCTTCTTCTCAATGAGAAATTGACGGATTTTACCCTCAGATGCTCCACGAAACAAAACACCGTGGGGAGCTACGCAAGCCATTGTTCCACCATCGTTCAGATGATAGATCATGTGGAGTATAAAAGCGTAGTCAGCTTTTGATTTAGGAGCAAGTACACCTGCTTTACTGAAACGGTCGTCATTGTTGAATTTGTCGGCAGCACTCCAATCGGCAGAAAATGGAGGATTGGCCACCACGGCATCAAACTGCAGTTCTTCAAATTCATCAGACTCAAGGGTATCGCCATTACGAATATCAAAATCGTTATACTTCACACTATGCAGAAGCATGTTCATTCGTGCAAGATTGTAGGTCGTGGGATTCTTCTCTTGACCGAAAATAGTATCAGCATTGCCATTTTTGGCTGTACGAAGTAGTAGAGAACCACTGCCACAAGTAGGGTCGTAAACCGATTTCAATCGCGTCTTTCCGGTAGTTACTATATCGGCTAATATTTGGCTCACTTCTTGGGGAGTGTAGAATTCACCTGCTTTCTTGCCTGCTCCAGCGGCAAATTGACTAATCATATATTCGTAGGCATCGCCCAAAATATCAATATCCGAAGCTTTCTGCAAACCGAAATCAATACCATCAAGAGCTATCAGTACATCGCTTACCAATCGGTTTTTATCTTCAACAGTTCTCCCCAATTTGGGAGAGGTTAGGTCAAGGTCGGAAAACAAACCTTCAAAATCATCTTCGCTGTCTTGACCGATGGTACTGTCCTCTATTTTTTTAAGAGAACGTTCCAATGCAGGAAGAATATTTTCTTTTTTTCTTATTAGGGCTATAACAGTAGAGTATAGAAATTCAGGCTCTACAAAATAACCAAGGTCCTGAATACAAGACTCTTTGATCTCTTTTTTCAGTTCTTCGTCGTTTGATGCCCAAGCCTGTTGAAAGCTTATTTCGTCTATTCGTAATTCATTGTTAACATGTCGTTCTATTTTTTCGGATAAGTACTTGTAGAAGATGAAACCAAGAGAGAAATACATAAAGTCGCTTGCCGACATATTTCCCCTCAATGTATTGGCAACCATCCACAGTTGGTTACGCAGTTTTTGCTGTAATTCTTCGCTCATATATTTTATTCTTTCTTTTATTCCCAACTAAACATCTCAATAATAGCATGTAATCTGCCCATTATATGTTTAAGTAAATGACGTTTCTCTTTAAATCCTACTTTCTTCTGCTCAATCGCTTCCTGAATGATTTCGGGCTTTTCGCGTTGTAAGTAATCATATTCTGCAAGGAAAGACATTAAGGATTCTATATTGATGCCTTCTTCCTCAGAAAGCTGTTTGACAGCTTTTTGTCGTGCTTTGGTTATATATTGGCTCAGTTTGGCTTCCAAATCTATTTTTTCATCGGCTTTTGCATCTTTAAAGCCTTCCTTATCTTCGTCCACATTTTGTTGTATGAATTCATCTATCAATTTGGCTTTATTGCGCATAGCAGGGTCTTTTATCATTGTGTCGATGATGCTTTGGCGCTTTTCTTTATAATCATTTTCATCAGGATTCAAGTTTGCAATCAATTCGAGTATGTACGCCACGTTAATGATATCGCTGTGAAGTAATTCCAGACAGAAATCAATATCTTCCATTGTTTTGGGCTCAGCATAAGGAATTTCGGGTTCGGCAGCCACTCCTCCTATAATCTCTTCTTTTATATTACCAATAGCTATGTCCAAATATTTGCTTCTGAAATCCATATACTCCTGCTCCGACATTAAGAAATATGGATCATCCTTTTGATATTCTTCATAAATTTGCACCTCAATTTTCTTTTTAATAATATCCCGGAATGCCAGTATAAACTCTCGTTTATCGTATTCACTTTGTAATGCATCTACATAAAATGGGGCGGGATACTTCTTCAGGAATGAAATCATTTTGAGATTTAACTCTTTCTTTACCTTGTCAAAAGGTTCACGAATAATGATTTCGTTGGGACAGTTGTTGCTGAATAGCTTGATAGACTTATCCACATTACTTTTCAAGTTGCGAAAGCAGACGATTTTGCCAAATCGCTTTTTCTCGTTCAGTATGCGGTTGGTTCGGCTAAAGGCTTGCAATAGTCCGTGGTATTCCATATTTTTATCCACATAGAGTGTATTGAGCTTTTTTGAGTCAAAACCGGTTAGAAACATGCCTACTACCAAACATAAATCCAAAGATTCCATATCTGCCCGTTTCTTTTTCAAACGCAGGTTGATATCGTCATAATAGGCTCGAAAGTTGTCTGTGCCGAAGGCTGTACCATACATTTCATTATAATCGTTCATAATGTCTTGCAGCTCATCGGCATCTACTTTCTGATTGCTAAAATTTTGGTTCATGCCTGTTAAGTCATCGTCTTGGTCACCATTGTCGGCATAAGTAAAAACTGCACCAATTTTTATTTTCGGTTTTAGCTCTTTGAATATCTTGTAATATTGCAATAGCATAGGTACGGACTGAACAGCAAAGAGGGCATCATATTCTCCTTCAAAAGTAGATTTGTTATAATTATTTAGAATAAATTGAGCAATCTCTCTCATTCTATTTTTGTTTGTAATATCTACTGTACTGCCTTGTACTTCATAATATTCCACCAGGAAACCTAATACATTTTCATCGGCAATGGCATCTTTTATGAGATACTTATGCAAGCAGTTGCCGAAGATTTCTGCTGTAGTGTGCCCCTGTTTGGCATTTTCCTTAAAGATGGGTGTTCCTGTGAATCCGAATATTTGCAAATGATTGAAGAATTTCACAATATTTTTGTGGCAATCACCGAAGTGACTTCGGTGACACTCATCGAATATCATCACTATGTTCTGCTTCCTTACTTCCTGCAAATATTTATTGTAATAATCCTTGGTGACGGCACAATTCAGCTTTTGAATGGTGGTAATGATAATTTTTGAGCTTCCGCTTAATCTTTTTATCAATTCACGGGTATCGTCGGTGTTGTCAACTGCTCCTGGTTCAAACGATTCATATTCCGATTGTGTTTGTGTGTCTAAGTCGTGTCTATCCACCACAAACATTACTTTGTCTATTCCATCTATTTCAGATGCTAATTGAGCCGCTTTGAATGATGTTAAAGTTTTTCCTGCCCCCGTTGTGTGCCATATATAGCCATTTTTATTCGTGTTTTGTACACGGTCGATAATTTTTTCAACAGCGTAATACTGATAAGGCCGAAGTACCATCAAGCATTTGTCTCCTTCGTGCAGTACAATATACTTGCTAATAATCTTTCCCAACGTACATTTATCAAAGAAAAAAATGGCAAACTGGCTGAGATCATTAAACGGATGATTTTCCATATCCGTCCAATTGAAAGTAAATTTATAACCCGAATTGGGATTGTTGGCAAAGTAACGAGTATCTACTCCATTTGAAATGACAAATAGCTGAATGTAGTCGAATAAACCACAGAATGAAGTCTTGTGATAACGTTGTATCTGGTTATAGGCTTGTTTTAGCTCCATACCTCTCTTTTTCAGTTCTATTTGTATCAAAGGAAGCCCATTTATTAGGATAGTGACATCATACCTGCATTTCTTTCTACCCTCTACTGTTATCTGGTTGGATACTTGAAACTCATTCTGACACCATTTCTGTTTATTGAGGAATTCTACCCAGATATGTTGCCCATCGTCTGTATTGAGTGTGTAGATATCTCGTAATTTTTTCGCTTTTTCAAAACGTGTACCACCTTCCAAATAAAGAAGAATGCGGTCGAATTCAGCATCAGTAAATACTGTCTTGTTATGGCGTTGAAGTTCTTTTTGATTGTGTTTTTCAAGCTGAACTTTGAAATTTTGTTTCAAATTGTCTTCTTCTTTGAGAATGACATATTCGTAGGCATTGTCTTGTAATGTCTTTATCAATCCATTCTCCAATGCTTGTTCGCTTTGTGTGACCATAGATTACTTATTTTTATTCAATAATGTACATCTGTCAATATCCGGAGCTACTTTTATGCGAATTATATTTTCTATAAATTATCAAATAATAGATGTAGTGTGCAAATGTATTATTTTTATTTCTATTATGTGAAATGAATAAAAATAATTTATGATCAAATGTTTGATTATTGAAAATAATACTCCATTTATTTTATAAATAGGCAAAGTTCTGATAGAAAATTCTCCTTTTCTGTATATAATTGCTGAAATATAAACTGGTTTGGATTACATTTACAGTTAATGAGATTTATACTTGGTCTTTTGAAATCCATTAAACATGTCTAAGCATTCAGGTAAAGAAAGCATAAACCGATTTTATAGAAGTAGAAAGGCATTCCAAAATATTGGGATGCCTTTCTTTTTTTTATCAAAATAAATTTTACCTTTGCCTCTGTAATAAAAACAACAAACAAATGAAACAGGCAACTCTATTATTGTCTTTTATTGCTTTACTACTATGCGGCACAAGCTCTTCTATATTTGCTCATGGCAACAATGGAGATGAGATTTTATTTTTGAATTCAATAAATTTTAATCTTCCCTGGGCAAAGGCTATGTACTGGCATGCCAGTGAAGACTTGGAGCGGAAAGGGTTCGATGTAAAAGCCGAGTCGTTATCAGTACCTGCTCTGAGAGACCAAAGTGAAGTAGATGCGGTATTGTTGCATTTGAAAGAAAAATATCCGCTTCCTCCAAAGTTAATAGTCATGATAGGTGATCCGGGCTGGATTGTATGCCGGGAACTTTTTGATGGAATATGGAAAGATGTTCCTGTAATTATAACCAATTCCCGTGAATATTTGCCGGCTACGCTCGAAGTACTTTTGTCTCACGAACCATTGACTGCAGCCAACTCTGTTTCGGCGGATGTCTGGCGGAAGGGATACAATGTCACTTTTTTGCGTCAGGTTTATTATGTCAAAGAAACGATAGAGTTAATGCGGAAGATAATGCCTGAAATGAAGCGTATTGCTTTTATTTCAGACGATCGTTATATTAGTAAGATGGCTTGTTCGGACGTAGAGAATGCTGTGGCGAATTTCTTTCCGGATCAGGAACTTCATCAGCTGTCTACGACTTTTCTTTCCACTGAGATGCTGCTGGATACACTGCGTAGTTATGATCATACTACCGGCCTTATCTACTATTCCTGGTTCGAATCTCACAACCGGAATGATAATAACTATCTTTTTGATCATTTACAGGACATTATTCATAATTTTGTTCATACTCCTCTGTTTTTGCTTGCTGCCGAGGATTTATCCAAAGATACTTTTGCAGGTGGTTATTATGTTTCTTCCGAATCTTTTGGAAATTCATTACTTTCTGTGATCTATCGTGTATTGGATGGAGAATCTCCCTGTGATATTCCCGGAACGGATGGGGGCATACCTTCTGCTACTCTCTGTTATCCGGTGTTACAAGAGCATGGTATCCCCGAATCCCTTTATCCGAAAGACGTGACTTATGTGAACAAACCAGCCCCTTTTCTGGAGCAGTATGAGAAGCAGTTACTTTGGGCGGGTATTTCTCTTCTGGTAATAGTGATTGCTGTTATTTATTATATTTCTATTCTTAAAAAGGCATATGGTCGTCTGAAAGAGGCAAAAGAACAGGCTGAAGTAGCCAATCAGTTAAAATCAGCTTTCCTTGCTAATATGAGTCACGAGATTCGTACACCTCTGAATGCCATTGTGGGTTTTTCTAATATGTTGCCTCATGTTGAGGAAAAAGAAGAGATGGAGGAGTATGTTTGTATTATTGAGAATAATACAAATTTACTTCTTCAGTTGATTAGTGATATTCTGGATATGGCGAAGATAGAGGCCGGTACATATGATTTTCATGAAACGTATGTGGATGTCAATTCGATACTGGATGAAATAGAACAAAGTATCCGTTTGAGAATTAAGAATAAAAAAATGGATCTCATTTTTGAAGAACGCCTCCCGCAATGTGTATTATATGCTGACCGGAACAGGTTGATACAAGTAATAACCAATTTTCTGACGAATGCTATTAAATTCACGGAAAGCGGGACGATCACAATGGGGTATCGTTTGAAAGATAAACATACAATTTATTTCTATGTTTCTGATACCGGATGTGGTATGTCTGATGAACAGTGTCAACATGTATTTGAGCGATTTGTGAAATACAACTCATTTATTCAGGGTACAGGATTAGGATTATCTATCTGTAAAATGATAATTGAAAAAATGGGCGGAAAAATAGGAGTCGACTCAACACCAGATAAAGGCTCTGTATTTTGGTTTACTCTTCCTTATCGACAAGAATAATTCTTTTTTTCCTGTCGGTAAAGGAAGCTTTTATTATTTTTCAAGTAATTCTTTCAGAAAAGTATCCAATTCTTCATCCAGACCTTTTAATAGTTCGTCATTTACAAGCAGTGTATCATCATCTATCAGAAGTAATTCGGCTACTGTTTCTCTGTCTTCGTCTACTAAAACAAAAGAGTAAGGTTTGAGGATTGTTAGCTTATCAAAATCTCCATTGTCCTTCATTCGGCAAAGAATAGGGCGGAGGACACGTTCGGCATTCTCATAAAAATCATCACTTTCATATGCAGACCATTCGTCAATGGTCACATTGACCAATTCGTCATCTTCGTCATCGAAGATGGATAGTTCGCCGGAATTCTGATTCGGCTGTATGTGAATATCTGTAACGATTGTTTGTTCGCAGCCGCAAGTAAACTTTGCGACTGCTTTTCGTATAGCCGATTCGATTACAGATTGTGATTGTTGACTCAGTTTCATTGGTTTTCCTCCTTTTATTTAGATCAAAGGTATAAAAAAAATGCAAATCCGACTATATTTTGATTAAAAATCATCATTAAATCGGTTCATTTGCATATTTAATGATGACAATCCGGCTGTCCGTTTCTGTAACTCTACCACATAAAGGCTGGTCATTACGTAATTCGGTATTTCGGATATGTCTACATTGTCTTTGTTTCTTTGGTCTATTTTATCTATTTTATAAGCTAATTCTTGAGCTTTTAGTGCCCATGTTTCGGCTTGTTCCAGTTCATCTTTTATTTCGTAGTAAACAGCAATATTGTATGCAGACTGCATTTTCTTTTTATCACTTTTCGCTGTATTGAAAGTTTGTTCCCAAAGTTTGAAGGCCTTGTCCCATGAGTTCTCACGGACGTATATGGCAGCGTCACGCATGTTTACGGAACCATTGTTGTAGAGATTGCGGGTGGCTGATGTCCAGTAGGGAAGGAGGTGCTTTACTGGAATTGTACCGGCAAACTCCGAGGCTTCTTGTTGTATCTGAGAATCCTGGATAAGGTGAGTCTGTACGTACGAACTTGTGTTGCCAAACTCTTCCCAGAAAATACTGTCATTGGGAGCGACGGTCAACATCGGATTTTTACGTTGGGGAATATAGATTCTAATCGTAGGATACACTTTCACATCTACACTACCATAATAACAACTCCAATCAGGAATATAACGAATCGTTTTGGTCGCTTTTAGCTGAAGGTTTTCCAGTGAGATCAAAAAGTCAACATCCAGACTTTCTGTCAGGTCCTTTACTTCTTCCCGAGTAAGTGTTTCTTCACGTGCAAATTTATCATTAGCACGCAGAGCAGAGTCACAAATGATTACTTCATCAAAATAGTTTTGGTTTGCTATACCTTCAGCCAATGATTCGGCCGCTATTTTGGCATCTCCATTGTTGTAAGCAACGGCACGGGCTATCTCATCGTCTTTCCGTGATCTGTCCGATTCTATCCATTTATTGTCAGGCACGCTACTGGTATTATTGACAATCGCGACCCGACGCAGTTCGGGAGGAAAGTTTATTTCCGCAGGCATCATATATTCGATAGGGATTTGCTCTATTGTTTGGCAAGAACTGAATGCCAGACAGAAGAGTAACAATAGCGTGAATGAGTATTTTGCCATAGTTTTGCTTTCTTTTTCAGCAAAAGTACGATTTTGTATGAATAAAAAAAAGTTCAAAACAATATTTAATTGTTTTGAACTTTTTTAGTAGTAAATGGGGAAGAAGTCAGAAGCCGGTAATTAGTAGTTGGAATGCCTTCGGCATGATAACGCTTACATGCTGCATAGATTCTAACTACTGACTTATTTACTAACTACTGAATCTTACGCCCTTCCGTGGCAATTTTTGTATTTTTTACCGCTACCGCAAGGACATGGATCGTTACGTCCTACTGTCTTTTCTGCACGTAGGGGCTCACGCTTTACAGCTTCGCGGGTATCCTGCTGTGCAGCAGCCTGTTGATTCGGATCGTTCAGGTCTTGTTTCTGTTCACGATATTTACTTAAATCCTGGCGACGTTCGGGAGCTGCTTCACGCACTTCTACACGTTGTGCCTGTTCGGGAGCTTCCTGTACCGGGATTTGTCCGCGCATCAGGATAGATACAGTCTGGTTATTGATCTTGTTTACCATAGTATCAAACAAGTTCACTGATTCCAGTTTATAGATCAATAACGGATCTTTCTGTTCGTAGCTTGCATTTTGTACTGAATGTTTCAATTCATCCAGTTCACGAAGATTTTCTTTCCATGCTTCGTCAATTACATGAAGCAGGATTGATTTCTCGAATGATTTCACTACCTCTTTAGACTCGCTTTCGTAAGCAGCTTTCAGATTGCAGGAGATGTTGTACATACGTTTTCCGTCCGTGATAGGAATCAGAATGTTTTCGTACATATGTCCCTGGTTCTCATATACCTGTTTGATTACAGGATTTGCTATTTGTGCCAGACGTTCACTTTTACGTTTGAAGTTAGCCATTGCTTCATCAAAAGTTCTTTCTGCCAGCTTTTCTTTCTTCTCACTACGGAATTCTTCTTCTGTGAAAGGAGCATCCATAGCCAATGTCTGAAGAAGGTCAAACTTACAGTTTTCATATTCTGCATTGTTTTCAATGGCTGCTGCACAACGGTCCCAGATCATATTTACAATGTCCATACCGATACGTTCGCCCATTAACGCATGGCGACGTTTCGTATAAACAACTGTACGTTGCTTGTTCATTACGTCATCATATTCCAGCAAACGTTTACGGATACCGAAGTTATTTTCTTCCACTTTCTTCTGTGCGCGTTCAATGGAGTTTGAAATCATCTTATGTTCGATCATTTCTCCTTCCTGGAATCCCAGTCTATCCATAACACCGGCGATGCGGTCGGAAGAGAAGAGGCGCATCAAATCGTCTTCCAGTGATACGAAGAATACAGAAGAACCCGGATCACCCTGACGTCCGGCACGACCACGCAACTGGCGGTCTACACGGCGGGATTCGTGGCGTTCTGTACCAATGATAGCCAAACCACCGGCAGCCTTAACTTCCGGACTCAGTTTGATGTCGGTACCACGACCTGCCATATTGGTAGCAATAGTCACCGTACCTTGTAAACCTGCTTTTGCCACAATGTCAGCTTCCCGCTGGTGTAACTTCGCGTTCAATACATTGTGCTCAATCTTACGCATGGTCAACATCTTGCTCAGCATTTCGGAGATTTCTACCGAAGTAGTACCTACCAGTACCGGGCGGCCGGCATTGACCAGTTGTTCTATTTCCTCAATGACGGCTTTATACTTTTCGCGTTTTGTTTTATAAACGCGGTCGTTCATATCTTTACGGGCAATAGGGCGGTTGGTAGGGATAACCACTACATCGAGTTTGTAGATATCCCAAAGTTCACCTGCTTCTGTTTCGGCAGTACCGGTCATACCCGATAGCTTGTGATACATACGGAAGTAGTTCTGCAATGTGATGGTAGCAAAAGTTTGTGTGGCAGCTTCTACTTTAACACGTTCTTTAGCTTCGATAGCCTGGTGGAGTCCGTCCGAATAACGACGACCTTCCATGATACGGCCTGTCTGCTCATCAACAATCTTCACCTGTCCGTCAATTACAACGTATTCGTCGTCTTTCTCAAACATGGTATATGCTTTCAGCAACTGATTGATGGTGTGTACGCGTTCCGATTTGATGGCATAGTTGGTCATCAGGGCATCTTTCTTTTCCAGTTTCTGCTCGTCGCTCAGATCCTTCTCATTTTCCAGTTCAGAGAGCTGTGCTGCGATATCCGGCAATACAAACAGAGTAGGGTCGTCAGAATTACCTGTGATCAGGTCAACACCTTTGTCCGTCAAGTCTACGCTGTTCATCTTTTCTTCAATAACGAAATACAATGGGTCAGTAGCCTCATGCATACGTTTATTGTTCTGTTCCATGTAGATCTCTTCTGTTTTCAGCATACCAGCTTTGATACCCTGTTCACTCAGGAACTTGATCAATGCTTTGTTTTTGGGTAATGCCTTATGACTGCGGAAGAGAGCGAGGAATCCTTCTTCTACCTCTTTCTTATCATCTGATGCGATTAATCTCTTAGCATCTGTCAGATATTTGGTAGCCAATACTTTCTGGGCTTCTACAAGACGTTCTACCAATGGGCAAAGAGATTCGAAAAGCTGGTCTTCACCTTTAGGAACGGGACCGGAGATAATCAACGGAGTACGCGCATCATCAATCAATACCGAGTCTACCTCATCGACAATAGCATAGTTGTGTTGGCGTTGTACAAGGTCTTTGGGACTGATAGCCATATTGTCGCGCAGGTAGTCGAAACCAAATTCATTATTTGTACCGAAAGTGATATCAGCCAGATAAGCCTGACGGCGTGCATCTGAGTTTGGCTGATGACGGTCAATACAATCAACGCTTAATCCATGGAACATATAAAGCGGTCCCATCCATTCGGAGTCACGTTTTGCCAGATAATCATTCACTGTTACTACATGTACACCATTTCCTGTCAGCGCATTGAGGAATACAGGCAGGGTAGCCACCAGGGTTTTACCTTCACCTGTTGCCATTTCAGCAATTTTTCCTTTATGAAGTACTACACCACCAAAAAGCTGTACATCATAATGGATCATATTCCATACCGTATCATTTCCACCGGCATTCCAGTGATTCTGATAGATAGCTTTGTCTCCTTCGATGCGTACGAAATCTTTGGTTGCGGCCAGTGTACGGTCAAAGTCTGTGGCAGTTACCACAATTTCTTCATTTTCGGTGAAACGTCTGGCCGTGTCTTTTACAATAGAGAAAGCTACCGGGAGTACTTCTTCCAGTGCTTTTTCATATATTTCGAGTATCTCTTTTTCGAGTTTATCAATCTGAACAAATACCTCTTCACGATCTTCCAGTTCTATTGACTCAATGCTTGCTTTCAGTTCTTCCACTTTGGCACGTTCCTGGGTAGCAGAGTTGTAAATGTATTGTTTCAGTTCTTGTGTTTTGGCACGAAGTCCATCATTATCCAATTTTTCAATCTCAGGGTAAGCGGCTTTGATTTTGTCTACCCAAGGTTGAATTTCTTTCATGTCTCGTGTGGATTTGTTTCCGAAAATCGAGCTCAAAAATTCATTAAATCCCATTTGTGTATTATATTTATTATTATTTACTAAGTTGAAAAAAGTGTGTTTTTACCGTATGGTAAGTGGAGTTGAAGAGCAGGCATTGGGAGCCCGTATCCTCATAGTATGAGCCAGTGTTGGTGCGATATGGCCTACACTTACAGGTATTTCTATAATTTCCGGTTTCACCGAGTTACCAAAAAACACAAGTGGTACCGGGATATGTGCACTACGGATTATTCTGTTTTCCGTCGGGTTGGATTCATTGACAATTGTCCATCCCGGAAGCACTTCAATGAGCAGGTCTCCCGAACGTTTGCGGTGAAATCCGTTGCGTATCAGGTCTATTTCCGGTGTCCATGAGCCTAATAGCAGGCGTTGTGCCGAATATGCTTCGTTTACGCCACTAAATTGCATCAGGAAGTCGGCTGCTTTATTCTGTATTTCAGAAAGATCGAGTTGTTTTTTCTCTATCAGTTTGTGATTGAGATATATTTGCTGGTCATAATAAGCTTCTACATATTGCCCTTCGCCGTAAGTAGCCATCAAAAACATATTCAGCAGAGCTGCACAACGATTCAGGTGGAATTCTCCTCCGGGAATGCGGTAAAGTCCATGATCGGCCGATTCTGTGTCCACGTATCCGGTAGAAGTAATGCAGAAAAGTACATTTTGAAGTCCGATCTTTTTGTCGATCACATCCAGCAGGTGGGCAATACTGCGGTCCAGTCTTACGTATGTATCCTGCAATTCCATAGCACACTCCTGCGAGGTTTTATGAGCATAATTACCGGCATAATACATTAGCGAAAGCATGTCCGGTACTTCATCTTTTCCTATATTACTCTTATCCAGTAACTCTTCGGTCAGTAAATTTACTTCGTCATTAACGAACGGACTGGCTATCAGTCTGCGGAACTTATTTCTCCGGTCATCATCAAATTTATATTTGAAAGGGGTGTCTCTCCATTCCGGCAGGTAAATATATTTCTCCATGGGATGAACCGGTGTCCATGTCATATCTCCGATACGGAAATCAACAGCCTGACGATCATTATATTGGCTAACCCACCAGGGAAATTCTGTATAATAAGTGGTGCTACACCATTTTCCGGTATTGCTATTCAGCCAGAAAGCACCGTTACCGGCATGTCCTGCTGCAAATATGGCAGCATCACGGAAAGGGGCAATAGCGTATACCAGCCCTTTGTTGCGTGTAGCTATTTTAAGTTCATCGGCGATAGTGGAAGTGAGCAATAGGGCAGGAGAGCTACTTTCGTCTGTGTAGTTTCCCATAAACGCCGGATCGTCCACACAGTTAATAGGGCGTAGTGTCGAAATATCCAGCCATTGATTGGCGGTAATTCCGTTCATAGAAGGCGTTGTTCCGGTATAAATGGCAGCTATAGCCGAGGCGCGGTCTACTTTGCTGAAATTATATTCCGTATTACGAAATACTTTGCCTTCTTTCCAGAGTCTTTTGAATCCTTTTTCGCCATATAGGGAGGAGAAAGCTTCCAGATAGTCTGTACGCAGCTGATCGATGGTCAGGCCTATCACCAGTTTTGGAGTAGCAGGTAACGGCTGAGCCTGTAGCCCGGTAATGGTAAGTACAGTAAGTATGGAAGTCAGTAATCCTTTCATTTCGTTTTTTTATAAGTCAAAATAAGATTGCTTGCTGAACGTATCAACAAACTGAGTGCCAAAGGTACGACAGCTAAATCAATTCTTTGCGGTATTACCGGAAAAAGCAGTATAAAAAGTGTTAAAACAATACAGTTTAGCATGTGGTACCAACATTTTCGTCCTTTTCTGGCAGCATTTACAATGATTGGCAGAAAGATAAGCTCTCCCGGATGGAATACAAAAAGCAGATAATTGGAACTGACAGCAGGATGTTCTGAAAACAGAGCGAGGAATGCAATAATACAACCGGCAATGCCTGCTACGCCAAACAATATGAGATCAATTCCCCAAAGTCCTCTTTTCTTTCGGATACCATAGATGCTGGCACCTGCTACAACGATAAACAGAAGCAGTGCCGATCTCATTGGGGTGAATATATCCGCGATACTTATTTGGGCAGGTGATGAATTATCGTCTTCACAATTGATAATTAGTTCTGTATCTGCCACCAGTGGCTTTTCATTCCTATTATTCGTGATTTTTGCTGTTTCAAATGCATTTTTCAGATAAAACGGGGCAAACATCATTTGTCGGCTTGTAATGGGGCGGTCTGCTTCGCTTCCGATGCAAAAGTCAATACCGAATTGTGCCCATGGATGCCCGTTGGTATATTGGTGTACAATGTCGCGGAATGATTTCGTGCCGTCTTTCTCCGGATAGTTGTAAATCACTTTTCCCTGTATACTTTCTTCTATTTTATCCCGTGGGCGGGTAGCACAGTTATCGTAGAAAAAGTTATACCGGTACACCCGGTTTTCCGGTCGGCTGTTTTCTATCAGTAGCGCAAGGAGTTTTTGTTTTTCTTCCGGAGTCAGGTTGAGTGTTTGTTGCCATACACTACGTTCATCGAAGATGTATTCGGCTGCGAACCGGTCATAGTTCATCCCTCCGAGAATGTAATCAGTCTGTCCCAGCGCAAAGCGAAAAATAAAATTAGGTGCGCCGAAGTTGAATATTCCGTAATTGAATACCCAATCAATGCCTTTAGATGGCTCTTCATAACGGATGGCAGTATGTCCGAAATAAGAATAGATCTCTTCTCCGGGAGCACATGTCAGCAAACTGAGACGAATGGAATCCGCGTTATTATCCGGTGTTCCTTTGCCATTTGTAGCCAGGCACAGAAGGAACAATATCAATATTATTTTTATTCTTTTCATCATGAGGATTGTAAGACTGATACCTCTATTTTTTTGCAAAGATAATGCAAACCGAGAGTAGAATAAAATGAACTCGTTCATTTTTTATGCCAAGGTGCAGCATATCTTCGCTTTTTTAGCAAAAAAAGGAAATAAAAATTGAAATAGATAAAGTTGACTTAATACAGATTTACTTTACACCGTTTTAACATTATAAAAATTCATATGGCAAGTAAAGTATTTCCTCGTTGTAGGTATAGTTTAGATTTTAAA
>NZ_CATJGZ010000130.1:0-18212 GCF_949740115.1 Bacteroides sp. 41_26 | reverse complement strand
GGCATAGTTTTAATGGTTTCAGGATACCGGATTACTGGGGAGGCGTTCCCTTCGGGTACACGTTTTTCATGTCGAAGAGAGAATTTATAGGGTGTTATAGAAATTCGGCAGTGATACTTGGGGCGGATCAGGTAAAGAGAGTTAAGATTACAGCACAACCGGAGAAGGTAGTGATGAGATTGATATTTTAAAGCAAAAGAGAAGATAGTTAGGGAGCTGTCTTCTCTGCTTTTTATTTCTGTTAGTACACAAAATTACCTCAGAAGTGCGATTCTACTTGTACCTTTTCAAAATAAATATATATCGTAGTGCATTGATATTCATTTACATAATAAATACGAATACAATTGAGTAACAGAATAGCAACAATAATAAATCTTATATGCAACTTATTCGTCACTTGTCAAGAATAAAGTAAGGAATTGATTTGTATTGTATACAATAATAAAAAAGGGAAAATTCATGCAACGAAAATAAAAAAGGGAGAGATTCTTGTGTTTCTTCAAATCGGTGACCATAGGCAGATGAAAATATAGATTACACAATATTTAGCCACTCGTTGGGTATGGTGTAAAAAAGAAACAGATTTACGGGTGTGCCGTGAACCTATTCGTATAATATAGTATAATTTTAATCTGTCTTTTTCATTTGTTACACCAGTTCAGTGCCGTTCGTGTAGAATTGGAATATTCAGATTGAATGTGTTCAGTTTATTATAGAGGATTGATTTACTTGTTCCTGCTGTTTACGGTGTTCTATAAGTTCAGGGAAATGGCGTTTGATAAATTGTCCCAGTGAGCAGTCGTTCAGTCCGAAACGGCGGGCAATGGATTTCAAGGATTCCGAGGTCGTTTCATATACGTGTATGGCTTCCTTGTATTTCTCCATGCTTTTAGGCGATACCATTTTGCCCTTCTCCGTTTTTTTCATTCCCAGACAGGCGTGCAATTCCGGTTCGTGCTCTTTCAGGTATTGCCTGAAGCATTCAGGGTGCAGGCCAAACTCAGCCGCAACCTTTGCTGTAGTAAGTCCGCCTTCTTTCAGCCGGGCGATGGCATCCGCGTATTTGGCAGTGGTGGCCGGGTTGTATCTCCGTACTGACGACCAGTCCACGGGCTTGCCTTCCTCGTAAGGGATCCCTTTCCGCTCACAAACCAAGTCCTTGTGCCAGGTTTGTAGGTAGTCGTAGAAACCTCTTATCGATACGCCGGTCTGCTTGGCTATTTTCCGGGCGGATAGCGGCGTAGTGCGGTATAAGTGCAGGGCCTCCGCATACATTGCCACCGTTTCTGGCTTCGGAGCATGCAAGGTACCTCGTCCCGTTATCTTACTTTTACATTGCTGTCTTATAGCTTGTTCGCGTATTTTGATGCGATTCCCGACCAACTCCTTGTGATAGAATATCAGGTGTTGTTCCAATCCGGTGTAGGAGACATTGCAACGATTGGCGGCATCTTGTACCGTGATATAATGGTCGGCACGTAGAAGTTTCACCGCCTCTGCATACTGTTCCTTACACCACGAACGTGTGCCACGGGGAAGGCCAACGTCCAGCCCCAACTGTTGCCGTGCCCGCTCCCGAAATTCCAGTACTTCAGGATAATGTGTGCGTAACTGTCTGCTGAGATTCGTACCAGTCAATCCAAATTCACGGGCTATCTGCGATACGTTGTACTCTATATAGTCCATGCTGTCACACGCCGCGATAGCTTCCTTGTATTTGGCATGGGTTTCGGGATGCTGCCCGCGCCGCTGGTTCATCTTGATATCGCCTGCTTCCTCCGGACTGCACTTGATACCATTGCGTTCCAGCATCAAATGACGATGGTAGGTATTGACATAACGGGAAAATCCGTTGAGAGAAACCCCACACTGCCGGCATATCTCGGCAGTGGAGAGGTTGGTGGTGGAGTACAGTTCCAGAGCCGGACGGTATTTCGCTTCCGTCTCCGCTTTGCATTCTCTTATTCGGTTACATTTGTTCATTGGGTTACATCTTCTACGCACCTGATAAAGCAAGCAGAGCCGTTTTCACCTTGCAATGGTTCATTTCCACCCAAACTAAAATCGAGGGTGAAATAGTTAACATCAAGATAGCATTGATCGTTAGTTAACTTTTCACACCAGTAAACCGCACCTGGCCTCATATACACGTTCTCGAACATCGGTCTGTACGCGAGTGTCGACCATGCATCACTATACGTTGAATACCTCTTGCTTCGCCATGCGTATTGCAATGCACCAGGAAGACTAATTCCAGAGCTATACCACGACTTTTCTGTTCTACGTCTGCCATACCCGGAGGCACCTATCGGAAAGAACAGATTGTTTCCATTGACTTTATTGTACACGAAGCATCCGCGCATTCCATAGCTTGTGTTTTCACCTCTATAATAGCCGTATACCTCCTCAACTTTTTCCAATGTTTCTGTTGCACCATCGCCATAGAGTACCCCATAGCCAAATTCCCGGTCTGCACCATCACGCAAATTTTTATAATCAGCTACATTTGCCACACGAACGCTAACTTTAGGTCCGTTCGGATTGGTTACATCTGCCACTTGTATATTCTTGTCTGAAAAACCTGGAGCATTTGTAGCGGTGTTCGCGAGAATGTCGCTCCATGATTTAGCCCCATCTCCGGCCAAACGAAGTGTGTTAGAGCCCACCGGTACCTGAAAGCCGTAAGTCTTATTGTTTTCGGCAAGAATGGCATCCGTCAAGTTTCCGTATTTGAAAAGCGAGCCCTCTTCTAATGGCGATTTGGTTTCTTCTGTGCCGCTATACAAGTTGAAGGTGTGCCATTTTATGTTTTGATCATTCAGTGCAATCGGAGCATAGCCCTGACGAATGAATATGCGGTGATGGCACGTGTAATTGTTATATTCAACCAATACAATGGCAGAACGAACCTCTTCAGGATTTGTACATTTCCCATTGAACTCAATATAGAAGTCCATCGGCGAATCGATAGTCCCGTGCACGTATCCATCGCCACTGGCTCCCTTGAGACGGATCATGTTATTGTTATCGATTTCGACCTTTGCCCGCCAAGGACCTTTAGAGTCGTATGTCTCAAATTTATCAGCACCTTCGTGAGGGAGAATCTTCATTACCACATGAAAACTTTCAGCATTGTCCCAACTCCGCCACACGCCTTTGGGGTTTACACACCGACGTACTTGGATGATTGAAATGGTATCTATCAAATTTTTGCCATCCTTGTCCTTAAGTATCTGCCCGGTAGTTTTATCCAACAACTTCATTTGTAACTTCGCTTCGCGAGGATATGCCACATAGACATTGTTCCCCGTATAGCCACTTGTCGGAATCATCTGTTTTGGACGTGTATAGAACGGCATTTTCAGATGTAAACCGCCATTGCTGCCTTCCACCAGTTCGACGGAATAGTTGCCATGATCACCGACTGTCAGATTATCAAACGTCCGTGTTTCGTTTTCTGGCTTACTTTTCCATTCTTCTTTATTCCAATCCTTATTGTTTTTATAATGCTTATCATCTCCGATTATCTTTCGATTATCCTTCGCAAGCGACAGGAAACCGTGCCATACAGCCGTACGCACGTGCCCCTGAGGATAGACCTTCGACGTATCGGCATACTGATAAGTGTCGCCTTCTTCCAAGGTAGGCCACCAGTGATTTTCGATTACACGCACCTCAAGTTTTACATTCTCCAAACTGCTTCCTCTGAGTTTAATGGGAATGGTTGCTTCCTGATTGTACAGATAGGAAATGTAGTACGGATTAGGCACAATAAGTTCCTTGTCCTCCACGAATTCTATGTGCCAGTCGACATCGTTGGCATAGCGGTTGAAGTTAAGCGTCAACTTGTAGTGGCAGTTGCGTCTGGCATTGTAATCTTTATAAATGTCCTGCCCGAGCATGAAACGGTAGATAATCTTACCCTCGCCGGGACGATCGCTCAAGCGCGCATCGTAATATGCCTCCACCTCTATGTAAGTTCCGAACTCCACTCCGTCCTTCGAACAATAAGTCTTATCATTTGGCAGCCCGGGGGCATCGAGCACTCCATTGTTATCACTATCCTGCCGTTTGTCCTTAATTCCGGGCTTCGTATCTTCATTACCCTGCAGGTTTTCATAAAAATACAAAGCAGGAGTATTTTCCGTATGGAAATCTTTTACCGATGGCGACTCGGAAACTGTCTGCTCAGGTGCTGAAAGGCCATAGACGGGTTTGCCTCGTGAAACGAACGGCCAAGATTCAAACTCGTCGTTGTCGGGATCGTCTGGTCTGCCGTTATAATAATAAATTTCTCCGTCTTCATGCAGTTCTTCTGCAAGTGTTTTGCCGTTCGGTTCCCAAGCTGTTCCTGGTTTATAGCCGGGCGTATTGTCGCGGCCCAGATAGCAAGTCTTAGGTATGTGCTTTATCGTTATCGATTTAAAATGTATTCGGATGCCATCATTCAGTTTGGAGGCATCGAATGCCACGGTCACTTTGGAAGCCACCCGGCGTAGCCACGCGTGGAGTTTTACGCTTTTTTCATTTACTACAAAAGACTCGTCATCCGCTGACAGAGCGGGAACGGAGCTTTTCGTGAAGAAGCCTATCATTTGGCCATTGTTAGCCACGTTTTCGGAATCCCATACGAGGGGAATATTCTTGAGTCCGTCAACTGTTTTTATAGCGTCAGAATAAGCCGTAAGCAGGTCGGGAATATTCGCCACGGCATACATATAATATTTGCCGAAGCTGATTTCCTCCGGCAGCTTGAAAGTGGCGCGTTTGGTGGTTGTTTCCGCTGTATGGTGTTCGCCATTTGGATTTGCTTCCGCATCATTATCCGTACGGTTTTCATCGGACACGGAATATTCCTCTATCTTCCATTTATTTTTTAAATTCTTGTCTTTATCATACAACAAAACATGTAAACTACAAATATCCTTCAGTGCGTTTCCAGCAGCCCGTGTCCGGCTCAGTGCCGAGGACATGGGTTTGAAGTCCAAAGTGGCGGATATACTTGCCTTGCCTTCACCTATGATTTCTTCTTTCATAAATTCATCATAGCAACCTGTGACGGTTGCTATCGTCAGGAAGAGAATGATATGTCGTACAAAATGCTTCATATACACTTATTTATTGTTTTATAATCCGAATTCCGGCTCAAGGTTTACCTCGCTATATGGAATCACATCCACTACGATTTCGTTGCTATTATACATGGTTATGTTCACCACAAAATGGGTGTTACGGAAAAGTGTCTCCAAGTTATCGAGTTTGCGAACGAAAGGTTCATCCCTTCCGGCTATATTGATTTTCAGGGTGTACTCCTGCTCGCCGTCTGTTGTTGCTCCCACTTTGAGATTTTTGCTTTCGGGCAGGTAGAAAACGGGAACATCACTTGCCGTGCCCGGTTTTGACTTATCCGGGTAATCTATGTCAACTGTCGGTTTTCCAACTGTAACCTTTCCATGGATATAGGTGGTTGTTTCAGTTCGTTCTGGTAATTCGTAGTCCGTCAGCCAACCAAACTTGTTTGTGGCTTCATTGCTATTTTCGTTAGAAGCATCGGAAACCGCCTTCAGCCAATCTATCCAAGTGGAGTATTCGTTGTTATAAGGGTAGTTGTTGACATGCGCCATCAAGAAGTTTTTATCTGCATGGCTCTCTATGGAGAAGTTGTTCACAGTTACTTCCTCTCCACGCCAGTTCATAAAGTTTACGGTGAACTTGGTGGCGACACGCACTACGTAGAATGTCTCCTCTACAACTCCTTTTTCAGGGAAATCTATCTCGTACATGGAAGACATTGGGATGGGTTTTCCGCCCGAATAGTCAGGGGCGAAATATAGGTTGCTCACTGCGGCTTCAAAGCCGGGCATTCCTTCTGTATAATTGTTGAAGAAAGCGGTCAGCGTACTGTTTACACCTGCTACGCCCTCCATTGCGGACACGCTCTCTTCGTTGGCGAAGAGGTATATCTTTTTCTTTTCGTTGGGAGTTACTTTGAGCAGGATGAATTTCTGTACTTGCGAACCCTCCAATGCATAGTATCGGTTGTGTTCCACTGTTCCGTTTTCATGCAGGACTATGACACGCACGTTGTGCATCTTCTCATTGTCGGGCAACGTTGCTGTTCCCGCCCTCGTCAGTCCGATCGGCTCTATATTCAAATACAGGGTAGCTTCCGAAATCTCCTCAAGCAAGGATTCTTCCTGACTGCTGCACGCCACCATAAGCGGCAGTGTCAGTGCCGCCAGACAGATTACAATGCTATGTATAATGATCGGTTTCATCAGTCAAATCCTTCTTTTTTTAATAATCAATCGATATCCACGTTACTCAATACCACACGCCATGACAGAATCTGAATAACGCTGCTTACCCAGTTGTTATCCTCATCGAGAAAGAGAGTCATCACGCACTCGTCCAGACGGTCGAGGAACTCCCTCTCGCCCATCGGATAACGGTATTCCTCCTCGTAGTACTCTTTTCCCATTAAAGCGTAGTCTATCACCGGGATACGGGCCACCTTCTTGCCGTCCTTGGTGTCAATGGCAAGTATCATTTTCTCGCGATGTGTCTCTATCAGACGGCCAACAGTGAAGTCGGCTGCGAGTCCTTTCACATTACTGATGGCACGGGTACCTTCCTTGTCGATGCCGGCCTCGGTACTTAGTATATCCCAAGGGCGGTAGTTGATATTCTCGTCGGTCATCAACTCATTGTCGTGTGCCATAAGACCATTTTCATCATCGATACGGAAGATGAAGTCAGCCTCGTTTACATCCTCTCCCGACAGGTGGTGCAAGATAACACGAATGTGATTGGTGTTCTTTATCAAAGGCATGGTGTATTCATAGCTACCGCCATCATCGTTAACAGGCAGCGAGACATCCAGCATACCGTGGAAAAGGCGATACAAGTGTTCCTCACTGTATGCGCCCAACTCATCATGCTGGCGGTTAAGCGCACACTTCAACTGCTCCATACGGGTTTCTCCCACACGGGCTTTGGGTACAGAGAATGATTCGTCATGCTCACCGTCGTTTTGAAGTCCGCACCAGGCAAGCAGCTTATAGTCACCAGCAGGCAGATCGAACAGCATCGAATAGTTTTCTGCCATAGCCGGATCAATCTGTTCCTCACGTTGCCATACCAATACGCCGGAAGGGTCAAAAGCATATAGATGAACGGATGAAACCTCGTTGGCGAAAGCATCTGCCCATTTCAAGTTCTTGTCATAGCGGAACTTGAGGCGATATGATACGGAACAATCACCCTCGTAATCATAGATGACACTGTCGCATGACACAAAAGCGATAAACGGCAATACTGCCATCGCCGTCATCAACACACACAATGCCTTTCTCTTTATATAAGTCTTTATTTTCATGCCGTTTATATTCCTATATTTGTTTTATATATGTCGGTTGCGGGTTTTATCCCGCAAAGAATTTCCTTAACAAGTGGGAGTGTCTCTTTATGGGACTCCATGGTTGCGTATCTCTCTTTGCACCGATACGCGGGTGCTTCCGTTTTCATCTGAGGGGGAAAAGGTTTGAAAGGTGGGGAGATATATCATCCCCTCGGGTCTCTCCCCACCTTTTTCTATTTATTGTATTTTCAGTATTACCACTCCAAATCGATGTCCTGGTTTACAACACGCCATGAGAGAATCCGGATCTCGGCAGCGATAAAGGTATCGTCATCTTCCGGCTCTTCAGGATAGATAACTTCCCCTGGGTCGTAAACCGGAGTTCCCAGACCGGTAAGCGTTTTGATATTGGCTGCATAAATGTGGTTACGTACCACACCCTTTTTACCTTTGACGTTGACATCTGTTGAGGAACCGTTCAGGTGCTGTATATCAAAGTAATAATAGGTGTAACCTTCTTTCCAGACTTTGGCACCGCCAAGACTTTCCAATACTTCGTTTGCATCTACAGCAGTTGCATCAGCCGAGCTGGAGCTGTACCATGTCTTTTTAGCAGCATCAACGGTCAATTGAGCATATACCTTGTAGCGACCCGGTGTGCTCTGATCTGCCTCTCCGGCTGTAGTAGCTGTTTTCAGTTCTATGTCAGTGACATCAATCCCCATCTTTCCGGTTCCTTCTGCATTGTCTTTCCAGAGGCCTGAAGCTGCCGCATATTTCGCTATCAAACCGTCAATGGTAGTTCTTTCACCTGCATATTCTGCAAACTCTATCGGGGTGGTACCGTCTGCTTTAACAAGCTGGGCGGCGATAATCACCTGTGAGGGTTTGGTAGGGTCTGTTCCGTTTGTATAGTCATCGGAAGCGTTCTCCTGCAGATATGTGTAATTTGTTTTTGGGCTTCCTTCTGTGCCGGCATCGAAAGCCGTGATGGCATTGGCTGCGGTTGTACTATTTGCGGTGTTGAACGGGCCATAGTTGTAGATCATTGTTCCCGGATTCACTGCCCAGAAAGAGCGGTAGTAGTCTGCCGTATTCCAAAGAAGTGTTGAACCGAACAGAGCCGAAGTCCACTGAGGATTGATTTCCTTCATCAGGCGTGAAGTTCCAGCAGTTGCGGTTACGTTCCATCCTAAGAATTTAACGTAGATTTCCTCGTTGTCGAATTTCTCTGAACCATCGGCAGATGTTTTGTAAACACCGTTAGCGTTAGCTGTAAGACCGACAGTTAGACGGGCTTTTGCCAACACGCGCTCCACATGGATGATCACAGGGTCTGCTTTTGCAGCTTCTGCTGTGGAGTACAAGTGTCCGGCTACATTCACGGCTTCCATCTTTGTGGTTCCATTGGTATAAACGGAACTGCTCATGATAAATGAAGTTGTGCTGCTGTGGTCAGCAATTACCTCGTTAAGTTTGGTGATGCTTTCTACTGCTCCAAGATCTACTTTCGGATTGACTACAGCCACGATAGAAGTAGGAACCTTGTCTTTCGCCGGAGTCTGAATCACCAGAGTAGCCGAGAGGATTTTCTCCACATTATTCATGTTCTTTCCATCATCCGTCGTATTTTCTACGTCGTAGTATGTGCCGCCGCTTTCCCCTTTTACTTGTGCCGCATTGTCGTCTGCGTCGAAAAAGTAGAAGCGCACTTTTGACACTGTGTTTTCTTTACCCTTACCTTCTTCGTAATTTCCTTCTAAGTCGGTAGCGCGTGTCAAAGTGCTTGTGGCATTGACACTTACGGTTAGGAACTGCGGCTCCCCATTGTTACCGTTGTCGGTACCGGAGGTGATGTCTTCCTCGCTGGAACAGCCAACGAACGCCAGTCCGGCGACCATTGACAAGAATAGAGTTCTAATTCTCATGTTGTTAAAAATTAAAAGTTATTAATAGGTTTTTATCTCTTTTGTCTTTCATTCAATTCATTCAGTGTGGTGGCTGCCTGTTCCAGCCCCATGTCCCTCGCCGTCTCCAGGTATCGCCTCGCCGTTTCGTAATCCTCTTTACGGATGGCAAGCGCAGCGCGGGCATATACGGCTTCGGGGATATCGCCAGTCTTCTCTAAGTATTGCTCCGCACGGACATAATCGTCTCGCCGTATGGCAGCATTGGCGGCATTGAGGTTGGCAATGGTGTCATTCGGGAAGATACGCACGGCGGTCTCAAACACATCAGTAAACTCCACTGTGCCCGGTTCATACTTTCCAGCAACGAGGTAGAACTCGTTGAGACTCAGCTTCTGCGGCTGTTCCGCCATGATGCGCTTTATCTCCTCAGCCTCGCTGAACTTACGGATGTTGTAGTCGATGCGGTAGTCCGTATGGCGCAACGCAGGATAGAAATTCTGCAGCATGAAGCGGTATTCTTCCGGATAAGTGCGCTTGATTTTTGTTTCTTTGGCATCCGGTTCCATATCGCTATCTATCATAGTCAGAATCTTCTCACGGTGATTGATGTTCGATTGTTCCACGTAACGGCGTAATCCTTCCCAGTCCTCAGGTTCGTAATCGGTTTGGATAATGCTGTCTGCAAAGTGGTACAGCTGCTCGATGTGTTTTTTAAGTGTTGCTGTACGCCCGATGGCAAGCTCCGTATTGTGTTTGTAGGGACTTTCGGGAGAAGCAAAACCTTTGAGCCAGACAGAGGTGATGGTAACATCCTTGTCGTTACGTACGGAGTCGATAGTCGCCTGTATCTTGCCCAGTTCAACCGTGTTGCGACGGTAATCGGGATAAATCACCGTCTGGTCAACCGGGAAGTCGATGTATGCAGAGCCGGACAATGAACGGCTTTTCATGATTTCCGCTTTGGGCTGCACAAATACCAGTTCCGGGAAGAAAGCCTCACGATGGCGGCCTACTATGCCTTCGTATTCCGCTAATATCTCGTGGCAACAGCCCCAATCGCTACGGTGGAACTTAAGCGTTGCCCCGTCCATCCAGCCTTCGTACTCAGAGAGATTATTGTATGCCACGTTGTCTGGTTTGTCCGATACGCGATAAACCGTTTCATTTTCCCCCGAGATACTGCCTATTCCGTTTCGCACATAATAGTAATATCGCCTGCGCCCGTAAATTCCTACCGAGGGTAGGTCGAGCGAATCCGTTCCGTTGACCAGACGCGGCGTGAGCAGTACGGCACGGTTTGCCTCCACATTGAGTTTGTTTAGATCCAGATTCATCTCCACGGTAAGGTATTTTCCCTCACGATTCATGTTGAAATTTTCAATGGAAACACCGGGTGTGATGTCTCTAGTACTTTGTGCCATAGTTTTCAACATATTTCCTATGCCCAGTAGGATTGCCAGTATGAATATCGTCCTTTTCATGTTCGTTGCAATTTAAAATAGATAAACCAAGTTAATGGCTGCTTTCGTAGGCCCCATGTAATGATGTGGTTTGTTTGTTTCTACCTTTTTCCCACATCCTGAACATCGGAACTTATCATAACGGGTATAGGAATAACCGAAACCGATTTCCGCCTCCAAGTTCCAATGGTGACCGAGAATCCATGCATAGCCATATGCTATGCCGGTCCCCACGAACCAGCCTTGATAACGGGTATCTTTCAGTTTCCGAGCATCAGTACCCAGGAATTTAACTTTCCCGTCTATTCCGCCGATGTTGTATTGACCGCCATGCAGGTGAAATCCAAAAAAATGCGCACCAAAACGGTCGCATAGCCAATAGCGCACTTCGGGTTGTACAGTCCAGTGCTTCCAACGCCTATTATGCGACAGATCCCAGGCATTGAACTGCCCGGTAACATCCAATGTCCACTTGGGGGCCAGCCCCAACTCTATGCCCGCATTTATACTTGATGTTAAATCATATAACAAATTACTTTTAACAGCAATTGTCTGACTTTTCATTTCCAAGCAGAAACATAAAGCAAAAAGTAAAACTATATGGTATTTAAATTTCATATTACTACTACTTTTATTAAATTCATAAAACAAATGCAATAATTATCCCATTTTTGGGGGATAACTCCTTACATTGTCGATATTTTTCATGCAAAATTTCGCAATAATTTTGTATGGAAATTTGTATGAGCACAAAATATACATGAGTAAGTGAGAAAACAACGCTTTTAACTGGACAGCAGAATGTTCATAAACTACAAAACCACCTCTAACAAAAGAAATACAAATGTCGCTTACATTTGTCCTCTCCAATATCTTTATATAATTCATTATCATTACCATGTTCATTACTTTGTATTCTTTATTACCATTCTAAGATTAAAAAGCTCATATATTTTCATATATAATATCTATGAAACAGGTAAAAACATTCAATAGTTGTTCCGAATATATTTTAGATCACATTCTTATTCTTCAATGATTATCTTAAAATCCTTACAAGAATAAGAAAAGAATAAAAGAACTATAATATAGCCTCCCCAATAATATAATTTTATATTATATTGTTTTTTTATATATTTTGATGCAAAGTTAATTTGGATTATTGTTAATATCAATATCTATTTTTTATTTTTTTATCCTATTTTTAATTTTAAGTGTAAAATATAATATTAAATTATCATACAGCCAAATACCATTAAAAAAACATACGCATTTATCATAGTAACTTATGCGTATTACTTAAATATCAACCCCAATACCATTCTTAAAATCATCAGCAAGCATCAGTTGCTATCTATCTATACTTCTTATTCTATTTTATAATATACTAAAATGAACTAAGAAAACACGATGTAATGTATATAAAAATGACTCTAAATATCACTTTTTATTTTTAATGTTTATATTTGTACCAAAAGTCTAAAACATGAAGAATGAAATTCTAAAAATAGATTTATCTAATGACTGGATTGTACACACCAACATTAATCAGGAGTTATTAAAAAAATATTTAAAGTATCCAGTACGTTTAAAATGCGAAATACTACTTCTATGCATGGGAGGAGAAGTAGAGGCCACAATCAATACAAACTTAATAACAGCAAGGCCTAATGATCTGGTAATACTTACTCCGGGAAGCGTATTGCAAATCCACAGAATAGAAACGAATTCGGAATTCCATATTCTGGGATTCTCTCAACAGTACATGGAACATCATAACTCGGACAATATAATACCTGAAACGTTATATGCAGCATTAGGAAAAGCCAAACTGACTTTAAAACAGGCAGAAGCAAAAATGATAAAAACTCATTTCATTTTCTTGCAACAACTATATTCATCTATGGATGAAGAAACCAGAAGAAGGGTTACATACAATATTTATCTGAATGCACATACAGGTATATCCATATTATACAAACACAGGGAAGCTGACACCTTTTCTCTTTCGAAAAATGAACAATTATGCCGAACTTTCGCACAGCTAGTATTTCACCATTACATACAAAATAAAAGAGTAGCCTGGTACGCTGAGAAATTGGGAGTTACTCAAGTATATTTATGCACAATAGTAAAACAAGTTACAGGAAAAACATGCACAGACTTCATTTCATACATGGTAATTATGGATGCAAAATCCCAACTAAAACTCTCAAAACTTTCTATACAACAGATTTCCGATTCACTGAACTTTCCTAATATTTCTTTTTTCAGTAGATATTTTAAACGATACACAGGAATGACTCCGTTAGAGTACCGGAATAAAGGATAAAAAGGAGAAACGTTAACATTAATCACATAATAAACAAAAGAGGTGATTTCACCATTAGAAAACAGGCAGAAGTTTTGACCGGAAGAGATAGCAGTTATCAAAATTGTCACAATAGTCAAGGACCTGCTCAATCCATTCTGATGGAACATTAGTAGCCCACTTATCCGTAACTGCCGCCTACAAAGATAAAGTTGCCTTCACCCAGGTTCACTTTCAGTTCCTTCAGTTCCAGACGTAAGGGAGGAAGAGGACGGTTACGTTTCATAAAACAATAAGAACAGGAGTGTTCGCACATTACGCTTTTTAAAGAAAACACTCATTTCAATACACTCATTGGATTCTAGTAATGCACTTTTATTGTGCTCTTATTTAATTGTATTATTAAAATAATTATATTTGTCACAAGTTTTTTGAGACTGATGAAGAACTGTAGTAAATAACAAAGAGTGTAAGTGGTTGATAATCATATATGGATGAAAATTTACGGGATTATTTTCAGATAACCACAAAGTTGCGTAAAAATCGGTGTTGAGTTGATGCAGTTGGAAGGGGTATTTGAGAGGTATGGGCATAAAAAAAGGAGCAACGCTTTGCTCCAACCTTTGTTAACCTTAAATCTAATACTATGAAAAACACGTTGCAAAGATACGGACTTTAGCGAAATCTGCAAATTATCCAAGTAAAAAAGAATGTTATTAAACATACTTTAAGAAAGAAGTTCTTTTTATTAAGACCTGATAAGGGTTTTGGAGGAATGAAGCTTTATCAGGTTATATTTATCTTCCTTTTTCCAATGTTATTTTTACGTTAACGGGCAAAATTAATCTCACTGTCCGGTTGTGAGCGGACATCTGTTCGGAAATGAACGCTATCTAAAAAGTGGTATTTGTTGATAATCAGGTTATTATATCTTTGGCACGGCTATTGACTATCTATATGCGAAGGCGGTTGATAAAAAACAGCAGTCGCAGATCCAAAGAGTAATAACAATAAAAAAATAACGATTATGAAAGCAAATGTATTTTTCAAAGCAGTGGTAATGGTAGTAGTGTTAATGGCAAGTGTAATGAGTGTTAATGCAGGTAATCCTGTTGACTATGTGAAAAATGATGAGATGAATGGTGAATTACTGGTAGCTAAGACTATCTTTAAAAATGAATCCGGTTATCTGTTCCGTCATCTTCGCTACACTTATACTTATGACAATGAAAATCGTGTAGTTTGTAAAGAAGCTGCAAAATGGGATAGCGTGAAAGAGGCTTGGACTCCTTATTTCAAACTTGATATCACTTACAATACCAATGAGGTTGAAATGAATTATGCTCTTTGGAATGCTGGAAGTCGTACTTTCGATAAGAATATGGAAAAGAGTACTTATGCACTGAATGACGGCAATACTGTTCGCCTTCTGGCCAGTACAAAATAAGATCAGCAGGTATTAAAATGGCAGGGCTGCAAGATATAAAATCTTGCAGCCCTGCTGCTTTTGTCAGAGTTATTGTAAAGAGAGATTATTTGTTGGCGAACAAAGCGTCATTTTCATGTAGAATCGTATGTTCGGTAGCCAGATTCCAGTTGTTTTCTTTTTTATTCCATTCGTAGCTCTGGTAGTTGAGTATTTGTCCGGATTCTCTGGTCTGATAGACAGCTTTCGATTTTATATCTGAGTAAGAATCCGTTTTAGCATCCCATGCTGCGTATTCGATACTATTCTCCTGAGGGTCATGTGTGAAATTCAGGCAGTATTGCTTTTCAAATACCTGCATAATCTCACTCCATTTCAATACTTCTTTTTTCGAAACGCTTCCATCAGCATTATACGTATAGTTATATTTCAGATGCGGATGCAGGTATTTACCGTTTTCTACTGTATATACGGTCTGACTTTCCACTTGTTCTCCGTTTGTTGTGGTGTTGTAAGCAAATTCGGGGAGATTGTTGCCACTTACTGTATTCAATACGGATGTCATTGCAATTACTACTGATAATACTAAAGTTTTCATACTATTACTGTTTTATGGGTTTATACTTTTATTTGTTTCTTTCGATGTTGCAAAGATAGAGGGTGGCTTAATCATAGTATGTTATTGCAACGTTATCTTTACGTTAATAAATTATCTGGCGAAAATAATGTGCCAATAAATAATGTGCCAATGTGCTAATATGCCAATGTGCCAATTGGCTGCGCTGTATTGCTGAAAGGCATTGGCATATTAGCACATTGGCACATTATTTCTGGTTTTCGACTATACTCTTTATTTTTTTCTGATATTTTTTTTGTATTCTGATAATTTCTATTTTACTTTGTAGCGCAAAGTACTTTTTATATGAATAAAGATAAAGCATTAGAATCAGTAAATGAGATAAAGGAGTTGATGGAAAAGTCCTCCAGATTTGTATCTCTCAGTGGTATGACAGCTGTTATGGCTGGGACTTATTCATTGGTTGGCGCTTATGTAGTCGCCCGGGTCTTTAAATCGGAAGCTTCTCTGGCAGAGATGATACTGGTAGCTTCGTTGGTGCTGATAGCTTCGGTTATTACGGCTTGTATACTGTCTTGCTATAAGGCGAGAAAAACCGGACAGAAGATTTTTAGTAAACTGACATACCGGACTTTATGGAACTTTTCGCTTCCCTTGCTTGTAGGGGGGCTGTTTTGTATCGCTTTGCTGTTGCATGAGAATTATGGAGTGATTTCTTCGGTCATGTTACTGTTTTACGGGCTTTCTCTGGTCAACGTCTCTAAATTTACTTATTCCAATGTAGCCTGGCTGGGATATGGGTTTCTTCTTTTAGGAGTTGTAGACTGCTTTTTCGAGGGTTATGCACTCATGTTCTGGACCATTGGGTTTGGAGGACTTCATATATTGTACGGTATATTGTTTTATTTGCAATATGAAAGGAGCAAGTAGTTGATGTTAGAAGGATTTCAGAATATAAATAAGGCGTTTGAAAGCAAAGTCCGGTTAGGTATTATGGCGGTCTTGATGGTCAATGAGGAGTCCGACTTTAATACGTTGAAAGAATTACTTTCACTGACGGACGGCAATTTGGCGAGTCATACCCGTGCGCTGGAAGAACTCGGCTATATTGTCTGTAAAAAAGCCTTTGTGGGGAGGAAAACAAAAACTTCTTTCCAGGCCACACCTCCGGGGAAGGAAGCTTTTAAAGAGCACATTGCTGCATTGGAAAGTTTATTGAAATCAACCTGAACGCTTGGCGTTACACAACTTGCTTTTTCTTTTTGGAGGAAAAAGGAGTATTATACAAAAACTAAACTAGACTTAGAAACTATTTTGCATTTTATAGAATTCAAAAAAAAGTTTCTTAATTATTTACTAAACACTATTCTACTATGGACGATTTTAATGAAAATTTGAACAAAGTGGAAAAGCCGGTGCATACAAGTAGCTCCCGGAGTTTTTCCAAAACTGTTAAAGTGCTGGTTATTGCTGCATTGGTTCTTCTTCTGTTAATACCAATGGTTATGATCGAAAGTATGATTACCGAGCGTGGACAGACGCAGGTAGATGCCATCGACGAGGTTAGTCAGAAGTGGAGTCTGGCACAGACTGTTACAGGCCCATATATTAATCTGCAATATCCGATTGTCTCTGAAGACAATGGAAAGCAGAAGATCAGTAATGGAAGTATCATGCTATTTCCTGATGAGCTGTTTATTGATGGGCAGTTGCGTACAGAAATTCTTAAAAGGGGAATTTATGAGGTGAATGTATATCAGTCGGAGCTGGTTTTTAAAGGCTTCTTTAGTTCGGAAGAACTTCGTAAAAGCGGAGTAGATATAGATGCACTTTATCTCCGGAAAGCGGCTATCTGTTTCAATCTCACCGATATGCGGGGAATCAGTGAACAGATCAGCATTACTTTGAACGATTCTGTCTACATATTTGAACCGGGTATGGATGGCAGGGGAATTAAGAATGTGGGTGTACATGCTGTGGTGGATCTTTCTGCTTTGAAAGAGAATAAAAAACTGCCCTATGAAATGAAGATTAAACTGAAAGGTTCGCAATCTATTAACTTTGCTCCACTGGGGAAAACAACGAAGATAAATCTGAAAGCTAATTGGAGTACACCAAGTTTTACCGGTAATTATCTGCCGGATAGCAGAGAAGTAACTGAGGAAGGTTTTTCTGCACACTGGCAGGTGTTGAATCTGAACCGGAATTATTCGCAGGTGATAATTGATTATCGTAATGCGGGTGTTAAGGATATCGAAAATTCTAATTTCGGAGTAAATCTGAAAGTTCCCGTCGAGCAATATCAACAATCGATGCGTTCTGCCAAATATGCTATTCTCATAATATTACTGACGTTTGCAGTGATATTCTTTACGGAGATGATGGAAAAGACACGTATCCATGTTTTGCAATACCTGTTGGTGGGATTGGCGCTTTGTTTATTCTATAGCTTGTTGTTATCTATATCCGAACATGTGGGATTCAATATGGCTTATCTGATTTCGGCAGTATTGACAATCGGCCTGGTAGGAGGTTATATGCTGGGTATTATTAAAAAGAAGAAGCCGGCATTTATTATGTCGGGACTATTAAGTGTACTGTACATTTACATATTTATTCTTATCCAGTTAGAGACTTTTGCTTTGCTTGCCGGAAGTTTGGGATTGTTTGTAATACTTGCCGCCGTAATGTATTTTTCAAAGAAGATTGACTGGTTTAATGAGTGAACAACCGGACTCTGATCATTAACATTATTAACAGTATTCCTTAACTATTATTTTTGTACTGACAAGAGTACGTACTTTTATATACTAAGAGTACGTACTTTTGCTATATAAAAGTGTACATTTAACACATACTTAAGTACGTACTTTTGCATCATAAATAATAGGTTATTTAAGTCTGTTGAAAATCAGTGTTTTATATGTTTCTTTCGTATTTAAGAATCAGGAAGTTTCAATCAAGATCATTCGTTGTAATTGTTATTATGATAACTTCGGATAGATGAGGTATAATCGTTCAGAAGTAAATTTTTAGACAGGAGAAAAAGATGTAATCTGAGGTATAGACATAAAAAAAGGAGCAACGCCTTGCTCCAACCTTTGTTAACCTTAAATCTAATACTATGAAAAACACATTGCAAAGATACGGCCTTTTGTGGTATTC
>NZ_CATJGZ010000129.1:0-19698 GCF_949740115.1 Bacteroides sp. 41_26 | reverse complement strand
TTTATCAGTTCTATCTCGTTTTCCAATGTCAGTGCTTTTTTTACGGACGCCTCTCTGCGTCGTTTGTTAGTTAGACGCAGCATTCTGAGAAATGCTGCAATGATAATATTTAAAAGAAGTTAAAGACAAAAAAACAATAGACTTTAAGTAGTACTTCAAATTTAGTTCATACTATGACAACATTTTATTGAAACGCAAATGATCGCAGATTTTCGCAGATTAAATAGCTGCGCTATACTTGAGCGATGATATGCTTTGCGTGAATCTGTGAGTTTCTGCGTTTCAATAAGAGTATCATATAATTTTGAACGATTACTTACCTATAATAAACAACCTCCTGCATACTACAATAGATTGAGCATACAGGAGGTTAAGTCTATTTTATTTTATCAGAATAAATCAGTTGTCAACAGGCCTTGAAACTCATATCAAGTCCTTTCACCGAATGCGTCAAAGCACCCACAGATATAAAGTCCACTCCACATTCGGCATAATCGCGCAATGTATCGAAAGTGATACCGCCGGATGATTCCGTCTCATATTTGCCAGCCACCATCTCAACAGCTTTCTTTGTCATCTCAGGAGTGAAATTATCAAACATAATACGATCTACTCCACCCAAATCAAGCACTTGTTGCAATTCGTCGAAGTTACGCACTTCAATTTCTATTTTCAGATCTTTGCCTTTCTCCTTGCAATACTCCTTTGCACGAGTGATAGCCTTATCAATGCCACCTGCAAAATCCACATGATTATCTTTCAGGAGGATCATATCAAACAGCCCTATGCGATGATTCACCCCACCACCAATCTTCACAGCCATCTTTTCAAGAATACGCATTCCCGGTGTCGTTTTACGGGTATCAAGCACATGAGTATTCGTACCAACCAGCTTTTGAGCGTATTTACGGGTCATAGTAGCAATACCGCTCATACGTTGCATTACATTCAGCATCAGACGCTCTGTTTGCAATAACGATTGTACTTTTCCTTCTACTATCATTACCACATCACCAGGTTTTACTTCAGTACCGTCATTGATAAACACTTCCACCTTCATAGTGGGGTCGAAACGATTAAATATCTCTTTAGCAACTTCAACGCCCGCCAATACACCGGTTTCTTTAATGAGGAGTTTTGATTTTCCCATTGCTGTAGCAGGGATACACGAAAGGGTGGTATGGTCACCATCACCTATATCTTCAGAAAAGGCAAGGTCAATCAACTTGTCTATAAGTTCTTTTTCCTTATTCATTGGTTTTGTCAATTCTTATTTGATGAATTAAATATTTGTTCTGTACTCTTTTGAAGAAACAATTCACCCGAAAGTTTCCATTAGCAGTTGTCAAGGTACCAATGACAAAACTCGATTCGTCACGCTTTCCCTGATGATTTACATTAAAAGCACTGACCTTATTTTCAGTAAAAAAAGTATTCATGGTACTTTCTGCTGCTTGCTTGTCAGCATTCGTCGAACGATTCTGAATGATGAGGTCTACCTTATCACCCAGGAATTTGTTCAGCTCCTGAGAGCTTCCTTTTTTAAATGCCAGAACTACACCCACCGGTACATCTTGTGCCAAAAGCGCAGACGCGGAAAAGAGCAATCCGGCAATCCATAAAAGTACTTGTTTTTTCATAACCACAAGCTTTTCAGATATCAGTTTTCAACTTAATCTGGTATCTAATGATACGCAAAGGTAAGCATTTATTGCAGAATACAATAAAAAATGCCTATTTTTGTGCGATAATCAGAACTGTATCAGCATGAAAACGACTTTGCTCGTCGTAGGACGAACGGTAGAACAACATTATATTACTGCTATCAACGACTATATCCAACGTACAAAACGCTTCATATCTTTCGATATGGAAGTCATTCCTGAACTTAAAAACACCAAAAGCCTCTCGATGGAACAACAGAAAGAGAAAGAAGGAGAACTTATATGCAAAGCCTTACAACCGGGAGACGTGGTGGTGCTGCTTGATGAACATGGCAAAGAAATGCGTTCTCTCGAATTTGCCGAATACATGAAACGGAAGATGAATACGGTGAACAAACGGCTGGTGTTCGTCATCGGAGGTCCTTACGGTTTCTCGCAGCGGGTATATGATGCCGCACAGGAGAAGATTTCAATGTCGAAAATGACCTTCTCTCATCAAATGATACGCCTTATCTTTGTAGAGCAGATATATCGTGCAATGACAATATTGAATGGAGGCCCCTATCATCATGAATAATTGCTTCGGGGAGCCTGAATTGGATTTCTTTTCAACTTACTATTTGACAAAGTGATATTCCTGACGTCACAGACTCCTCTTATTTGGATCTGAATGAAGTACCAGTCACTAAAATCGCCTTGATTTCCATATTCATTTTTTCAGATAACACGGATTATTGTCCATCAAGTAACATTTTCCTTCTTTCTTTCATATTTGCTACACAATATATTATCAAAACCAGCAGATATAATTCTTTTTTCTACCTGAAGACAGATCAAATATCAGTATCAGTTAGCCTAAAAAAAGGGACTTTACGGAGAAATATTTTTTCCCCGTAGAGTCTCGGAATGTTTCTCTACGAGACTTGGACCGTTCCTCGTAGAGAAACCGGACTTATCTTACCAGGATAAATGAGTTTACACACCGGGATACAGTACATATCTATGCAGATAGAGCAAAAATATACAATACAGACCGCATATTATTACAAGTATTTATGCAATTCGTCCTCTAACAGCAACATTTGTCCCAAAGCACGTGTTATAGGATCGGCCAACAAAAGAGCAAAACGAAAGTTATTCTTAAATTTTAAAAACTTTTAGGCTAATTCTTTATTTTAGTCTACACCTATTTGCCCTAACAGGTGTAGACTAAAATAATTGTATTTTTCCCCACTAAATTATATCTTTGCAACGTTACCAAACAAAAAAAGAATACAACAAACAGAAGAGGATCCTACCAGCGAAGTTGTGGATACTGCTGACGAAGATACAACAGAGCAACAGCAAACAGCTACAGCCGATTCCTCTCCGGACATTACGAACGACACGGAATCAGAGACGGAAAAGAAAATGAGCAGTAAAGAACTGGAGAACCTCAAAATCTTTGACCGCCTTGTGTTTTTCGTGAGAAATACAGCATGACACCGGCGGAGTTCAGAAAAAGCTTAGAATAACTCTGTTATTCGTGATTCATCAACCGACACAGGAATAGGCATTAACAAATCGAAATAAAAGCAGGAATATTTTGTTTGTCAGCAAAAAAGGAATACTTTTGTATTGGATACAATGATATTCAATATATCCTATTTTCTGTTTTTTCAAATACAATAGTATGCCATTACTTTATAATTTCGACATTGATACACCCGATGAATTATTAGCGATACTTGCTTCTAATCTACAAAAGCGCAGATTAGAAAAGGGGCTGTCACGGGAAGCTCTTACAGAACTTAGCGGAGTTCCAACTCCCACTATTGCTAAATTTGAACAAAAACATACCATTTCACTGGCTTCCTTCGTGGCATTAGCAAAAGCATTGGGTTATACCAAAGACATGAAAGCACTGCTCTCCGAACCACTCTACAACACAATGGAGGAACTGGAGATGATTAACAAGAACAAAAACAGAAAAAAAGGGCGAAATGAGATTTACAAATAAAGTAACAGTCACGTATCACAATCGTACTGTTGGAACACTTAGTATGACTCCCGACAACCGATTATGCGCATTTCAATATGATAAAGATTGGTCAGTAAACGGGTTTTCCATTTCACCACTTGACTTGCCCTTAAAGTCGGATCTGTTCATCGCCAAACCGGAACCATTTTGGGGTAACTTTGGTATTTTCGAAGACAGTCTGCCCGACGGATACGGGCGCTATTTACTGAATCGTATGCTGAAAAAACAAGGAATCAACGATAGTAAGCTAACTCCTTTGCAGCGTTTGAGCATTGTCGGTACATCGGGAATGGGGGCTTTGTGCTATATTCCCGAAACATATATAGGCGAAGAAAAAACATTACCGGAGCTGGACGATCTCCAACAGATGGCACTGGACGTACTATCTGAAAGGTCTGATAAAGATGAAGATATCTTATATTTTAATAGCGGCAATTCGGGAGGATGTCGCCCTAAGTGCCTGTATCACGATGCAGAGGGGGCATGGTTAGTAAAATTCAGACACACATACGACCCCAAAGATATGGGGGTAATGGAATACCAATATAATGAGATAGCACGTAAATGCGGTATCACTGTACCTGATTATAAGTTAATGAACGGAAAGTATTTTTCAACCAAACGTTTTGATATTGAGCATGGAGAAAGGTTGCATATCGCTACAGCCGGGGCAATCTTAAACGAATCGATTATGCAACCCAAACTGGAGTACAAAACCTTACTCCATCTGACGGGATACCTCACACAAGACCCGAAACAAGTTGCTGAAATGTTTCGACGCATGGTATTCAACGTTTTAACCGACAATAAAGACGACCATGCCAAAAATTTCAGCTTCATTTGTCGGGAAGGTACCTGGTCATTAGCTCCGGCTTACGACTTAACCCGATGTAGCAATGGCTATAATGGAGAACATGCCACCTCTGTCAATAATAACGACAATCCAACTATCGAAGATATGCTTGTTGTAGGTGAAAGTATTCGCATTCCCAGAAAAAAAGGAACAGACATTATTATGAGTATTGCCGAAGAATGCTCGGAAATTCTATCGACGGAATACAAACGAATAATATAAACTATACTTTGTATCCAATACTTCATCTATTCGTGATTCATCAACCGGTGTTCCGCCATTTGCTCATATTTCGTTCCCGGACGACCATAGTTAGCATACGGATAGATGGAAATACCTCCACGCGGAGTAAAGATGCCGGTCACTTCGATATATTTCGGATCCATCAGGCGGATAAGATCTTTCATAATGATATTCACACAATCTTCATGGAATGCGCCATGGCTACGGAAGCTGAAGAGATAAAGTTTCAGGCTCTTGCTTTCCACCATCTTCACATCCGGAAGATAACTGATACGTATCTCAGCAAAATCCGGCTGTCCGGTAATGGGACAAAGGCTGGTAAACTCAGGACAGTTAAAACGTACCCAGTAATCATTTTCGGGATGCTTATTATCAAAAGCTTCCAATACTTCGGGAGCATAATCTTGTTTGTACTCTGTTTTTCTACCCAAAAGGGAGAGTTGATCTTTTAATTCAGTCATAAAATGAAAAGTTGTGCTTCCCGCACGGGGAGGTACGACAAGCGATGATTATATATGTTACTCTCTGGCGAGATACTCTTCCAATCCCTGCTGACGTAATTTACATGCCGGACAATGCCCACAGCCATCACCCTGTATACCGTTATAGCAAGTCAATGTATCATTACGGATGATGTCAAGCACCCCTAATTCGTCAGCTAATGCCCAGGTCTGTGCTTTATCAATCCACATCAACGGAGTATGCAAAACGAACTGTTCATCCATTGCCAGATTCAATGTTACATTGAGAGACTTAATAAAAGCATCCCGGCAATCGGGATAGCCACTGAAATCGGTTTGCGACACACCGGTCACAATATGGTTGATACCTCTTTCACGTGCATATACGGCGGCAATACTAAGAAAAAACAAGTTACGCCCCGGTACAAACGTATTCGGAAAACTATCGGCAGGCTTATCCTGATCCATCTGCATCGTTGTATCCGTCAATGAATTGTGCCCCAATTGTCCTATAAAGGAAACATCCATTGCTTCAAATTCCACACCGGCATTACGGGCTATCTCACGTGCCAGTTCTACCTCCTTCTTATGTTTCTGCCCATAAAGAAAACTCAGGGCAACCACTTTCTTAAATTCACGCTTTGCCCAAAACAGGCAGGTCGTTGAATCTTGCCCACCGCTGAACACGACTAAGGCTGTATCTTTATTAATCATAAATTATGACTTTTGAGTAGTGATAAGTGAGTAGTGATAAGTGATTAGTGCCATGCGGATCATAGCGCAGCTTACTAATCACTTATCACTACTCACTTATCACTTATTAAACGTCTTTTATTTTAAGTACATTATAGGAAATATCTTTATCGTAGACATCGCTGCCGTCTATCTTCTTGATAGCATTTACAACCCGAATCGTCACAGGAAGGATAATAACCTCGTACATAGATTTCAGCACGATTTGGATTCCCATCATTACCAACAGTTCCGGCCAGGCAATGATACCACCAAAAGCAACAGGAAAGAAGATAAAAGAGTCCGCCGTTTCTCCGACAACCGTAGAAATAATAGCACGTGCGGAGAAGTTCTTTCCACCGCTGGCAACTTTCATCTTACTCATCACATAAGCATTAAGGAATGAACCCACCAGAAATGCCATCAAACTGGCAAAGACAATACGTGGTGCCATACCAAACACAAAATCAAAATGCTCTTCCCCCTCCCAAAAAGGAGCAGCAGGAATAGCTACGGCAATCAAGCCCAATGCTACAACAAAGAAGTTCATGGCGAAACCACTCCAGATAATGAGACGGGCTTTTTTGAATCCCCATACTTCGGCAATACAATCGTTGATTATATAGGAAATAGGAAATACAAGCAATCCGGCAGTAACGGTAATACTACCTACCTGAATCACTTTGGTTTCAAGAAGATTGGCTGCAATAAGGCATACATTAAACAATATGCCAAGCAACATGAAGGGAATGGATACTTTTTCTTTCATACTCCTGTTTTTTACGTGGTGTTCTAGAATACACGACCGCTATTCACGGCATCATACGTTTTTTTAAATTCGGGCAACAAAGATACGGCATCTTTTGGAAATAGGCAAGAAAAATAGTGATTAGTGGGGAGTGATAAGTGATTAGTGGGCTGCGCCATGAATCCACATGGTACTAATCACTTATCACTAATCACTCATCACTGCTCACTATTTACCAAATTCTTTCAATTCCCTCTGCAACCTTTTACGCACAAAGAACAAACGACTTTTTATCGTACCAATCGGAAGCCCCATTTTCTCTGCGATCTCATTGTATTTGAATCCGGCAACGTACATGAGAAAAGGTTTTCGCATAGATTCCGGTACCGCATTAATCACTTTATGAAGTTCCTTCAGATCATAAGCATATTCAAAACGTTCTCCATCTTCTACCTCCAACAGATTCTGACGGCCAATGCTATAACTATCATCCATCATAGACATTTCACGCGTAACCCGACGATAATTATTAATAAAAAGATTACGCATGATTGTGTACATCCAGCCCTTAAAGTTTTGCGCATGAACAAACTTCTCCTTATTATCCAGAGCTTTCAACATACAATCCTGCACCAAATCATTAGCCGAATCCTGATCGGCAGTCAGCTTGAGAGCAAAGTGACGCAACTCTGATTCCATCCCTACTATTTTACTTGTCAGTTTATCCATTGTGGTTTTATTATTCAAATTATTACTGAATGCAAAGATGAGGTTTCTAAAAGAATTTACCTATGGCAATACTTCCGCAATATTTGTCTATTTTTCCCAAAGATAATGCAAACCGAGAGCAGAATAAAATGAACGAGTTCATTTTTTATGCCAAGGTGCAGCTTATCTTCGCTTTTTTGGCAAAGATGTCTCAACCTTTTCAAATTTTAGTTGTTCTTTGCACATTCACCTAAAACTTAACTTATAATGGAAACAACATTTAGAACAGTAGCGCTGCTACTTGGAATGGGACTACTCCCACTCTGCGCAAATGCCCAGAAAAAAGTAATCATTGAAGATAAAGAGCCAAACTCTATCATGTTTGTCTCAAGGGATAAAGCCGGAGATGAGATTATCCGAATCATGGAGGAGACACAACTTAAACGCTTTCACGAACCCAAAGCTCCCCGCTTCTTGCTGACAGATCAAAAAGGGAAGTTTGCCCTCGGTATTGGAGGATACGTACGTGCTACGGCAGAATATGACTTCGGAGGTATCGTTAAAGATGTAGATTTCTATCCGGCACTTATACCCAACAGAGGGACGGATTATGCAAGAAATCAGTTTCAGATGGATGCTACCACTTCTACCCTATTTTTAAAGCTGGTAGGGCATACCAAGAATCTGGGAGACTTTGTTGTCTACACTGCAGGAAACTTCCGGGGAAATGGAAAAACATTTGAACTCCAGAATGCATACGCTTCATTCTTAGGATTCACATTAGGATACAGCTATGGTTCATTTATGGATTTGGCGGCACTTCCCCCTACCATAGACTTTGCCGGCCCTAACGGTTCTGCATTCTATCGTACCACTCAGTTAAGTTATATGTATAGCGGATTGAAGAACTGGAAATTCGGTATTGCTGCCGAGATGCCTTCGGTAGACGGAACAACCACCGACAAACTGTCTATCAGCACACAACGTATGCCGGACTTTGCCACTTCTGCTCAATACAACTGGAATAAGAACAGCCACATCCGCCTGGCAGCTATTCTTCGCAGTATGACTTATTCAAGTGATGTTTATCAGAAAGCCTATTCCACCACCGGATTCGGATTGCAGGCATCCACCACATTTGCTGTTACTCCGAAATGGCAACTATTCGGGCAGTTTAATTATGGAAAGGGAATCGGGCAGTTCCTCAACGATCTTAGCAATCTGAATGTAGACCTTGTTCCAAATCCGGAGAAAGAGGGCAAAATGCAAGCACTTCCTATGCTCGGATGGTATGCAGGAGTACAATACAATTTATGCAAGAATATGTTTGTATCAGGGACTTATAGTTTGTCAAGACTTTACTCCGAACATGGATATCCAAGTGAAAATCCGGAAGCATATCGTAAAGGACAGTATCTGGTAGCTAATTTATTCTGGAATGTAACCAGCAACCTGCAGGTAGGTGCCGAGTATCTGAGAGGATGGCGCACGGATTTTAATGATGATACCCGCAATGCGAACCGTATGAATCTGTTGGTACAGTATTCTTTCTAAAAAAGAAAATATTTCATCTCTATAAAAACGAAAAAGGAGATTTCACCGTCTTCTCAATAGAAGTAGCAGAGAAATCTCCTTTTATATATAAGAGAATTAGTTCGTGTTATTTAGAACTTATAGTCAAGACCGATACCGAATACTTTATTGGTACGTGAGAAGACATCTGTTCCCGGAATGGCTTGTCCTGCCAAAGCAGAAATCCCGTTGTAGTCACTCCAATTCTTAGTATAATCTTCATAATCAGTCCAAAAGTAAGCTATATTCAACTTCAGGTTTTTAGCGATATTGAAACCGGCACCAAAACCAAAAGAGTAAGAACTTACAGCAAAGCTCATATCACTTTGATAACTATCTTCCACACCATATTTTGTGCGTTGCATACCGGCACTGATTTGTGCCCATTTGCATACATCCCATTCAATACCAGCCAGATATTCATTAGTACCTTTATCTATGAAATGCTGTTTCCCAGTTCTTTCTCCAGTAATTAGATTAGTAGCATCAGCCATCTTAGCATGAGTATCGAAGAAATGATGATAACCTACAGAAGCACGAAGCACAGGAAGAATCTCATAAGAAACACCAACAGTTAATAAACTTGGAATATCATGTGGAGTGTTTACCCCCGGAGCAAATAACTTAGTATCATCCACACGTGTTTTATTCTCTACATTCAATTTGGTATTAAACTCATATTTCACACCAACATTCCATTTGTTCATCTTAAAGTCAACACCAATAATAGGTGTTACTCCCCAACCGGTCTGGTCGCAATCCAAATATTTATCTTGAGTATTTGTCGCATACTTATTAGCCATTGCAGCAGCTGCTGCATACTTTTTGGCCGCTTCAGGTTGTCCGGCAACTTCCGCTGCTGCCGCCAGTTTATTAAACTGATCTGCATAGGCAGTAAACGTCTGATTCAAATTCACCATTTTATCGCCTATATTAGCCTGAATGTCACGAATATGTCCTTCATACCCATTACTTACATAATTCATACGTAGTCCACCAAAAACAGACAGATAATCTGTTATTTTATAGGTGGCTCCCAATTGAAGACCAAAAATCATCTGCTTTCCACGCATATAACTATCTACAGAATACTTATTCGTATTTGCAAACGGATTTTCAGGAAGCAATCCTCCGCTTACTAAACCCGCTCCAGCTGCTTTCATCGCCATTGGAATGACAGATACCTGAGACTCAAAAGAACCAAGCCCTTCATTAAAGGTAGCCTTACCACCACCTCCTGTCACGGCAAAACTTCCTGAGAATGCCCAGTCACCTTTTTTATATACAGCAAAAAAACTGGGGACAAACGGAGCAGAAGCTTCGCCCTTATATTCTTTAGTAGCATTTCCACCGAAGCCGGCAAATGGAGCAAACGTAGAAGTTATTGTTCTCGTCTGAAACGCACTCTGACCATTAAAAGAGAGATGAAATCCATCTTCCATAAAAGCCAGACCGGCAGGATTGGAATATACAGCATCAATATCTGTTGAAGCATCACGAGCCAACATTCTTAAAAATAAAACATGCTGATTAGTATTTGTCAGGAGACCTCCCGCAAAAGTTGGAATTGAAACGATCAGCAACACAATGCTAATCAAAGATAATTTTCTCATTTAAATCTTTTTTAAGTTATTTCGGGCGCAAAGGTACAATAATATTGCACACAAGAAGCATCTTTGTGCATTTAATTTCACTAATAAGAAGTATTTGATGAAAAAACGAAATAGTTTCGTTTGTAACAAACGCATCAAAACCCAATTAACAATATTAACATACGGACAAACTATCCATCTTTAGTGATGCAAAGTATAGTACTTTTGAAGTATAAACTATGCATTTTCACAGTGACTTAAATAGGTATTTAACACACTGTTAAAATAGAACTTTTAAAAGCAAGATAACAGATACGAACTTATTGAGGTTTTCCAGTGTTATTATAGATAATAAACATAGAAATTATGGCATATACAATCGCATTTTTTGGTACCAAGCCCTATGATGAAACTTCATTCAACGAAAAAAATAAAGAGTTCGGATATGAAATACGTTATTTCAAAGGACATCTGAACAAGAACAATGTGTTATTAACCCAAGGTGTGGATGCCGTCTGTATCTTCGTTAATGATACAGCTGACGCAGAAGTCATCCGTACACTGGCAGCCAATGGCGTAAAACTCCTGGCACTAAGATGTGCCGGATATAACAATGTGGACCTCGATGCTGCGGCCGACAACGGAATAACCGTATTACGCGTTCCTGCCTACTCTCCCTATGCTGTAGCAGAATATACCGTAGCACTCATGTTATCACTCAACCGTAAAATACCACGTGCTTCCTGGCGTACCCGCGACGGAAACTTCTCCCTGCACGGACTTATGGGTTTTGACATGCATGGAAAAACTGCCGGCATCATCGGCACGGGAAAAATAGCTAAAATACTGATTCATATCCTACGCGGATTCGGAATGAATATATTGGCATATGATCTCTATCCGGATTATAACTTCGCCCGTGAAAACCAGGTAGTATATACTTCATTGGACGAACTGTATCATAGCTCGGATATTATTTCACTGCATTGTCCGCTTACCGAACAAACCAAATATCTGATCAACGATTACTCTATCAGCAAGATGAAGGACGGAGTAATGATTATCAATACCGGACGTGGGCAACTCATCCACACCAATGCGCTTATAGAAGGTTTAAAAAATAAGAAGGTAGGTTCTGCCGGACTGGATGTTTACGAAGAAGAAGGTGAATATTTCTACGAAGATAAGTCCGACCGTATCATCGATGATGATGTACTGGCACGCTTGCTATCATTCAATAATGTAATTGTTACCTCTCATCAGGCTTTCTTCACCAAAGAGGCATTAGGAAATATTGCAACGACCACTTTACAAAATATCCGTGATTTTATAAATCATAAACCCTTGCTAAATGAAGTGAAGAGATAGAACCTTTCGTTATCCGCAACTGTTAATTGTATATATAAACTTATAAACCAAGGAGAAATAATGAAAAAGGTAATACATAAAGCGGATACCCGCGGACGTTCACGCTACGATTGGCTGGATAGTCACCATACATTTAGTTTTGATGAATACTTTGACTCGGAACGTATCAATTTTGGTGCATTACGGGTATTGAATGATGATCGTGTTGCTCCCGGAGAAGGCTTCCAGACACATCCTCACAAGAATATGGAGATTGTATCTATCCCCCTGAAAGGAAAACTGGAGCACGGAGACAGTAAGAAGAACAACCGGGTGATTACTGTGGGCGATATACAAGTAATGAGTGCCGGTACGGGTATCTTCCATAGCGAAATGAATGGTAGCAAAACGGAACCTGTGGAATTCCTGCAGATCTGGATCATGCCACGCGAACGGAATACACATCCTGCTTACAATGATTACAGTATCCGCGAACTGGAACGAAAAAATGAACTGTCACTGATTGTATCACCCGATGGTAGTACTCCCGCCTCACTACTACAGGATACATGGTTCTCCATCGGTAAAGTGGAAGCCGGTAAAAAGTTAGGTTACCATCTGCATCAGACCCACGGAGGAGTTTACATTTTCCTTATTGAAGGAGAGATAGTAGTGGATGGTACAGTGATGCAACGCCGGGATGGCATGGGCATCTATGATACCAACAGTTTTGAGCTTGAGACTCTGAAAGACTCGCATATTCTGTTAATAGAAGTTCCAATGTAATAGCATCAAAATCATGGAAATAAATCTCGCCGGCATCCGGCAAGAATACACCAAAGGCGGATTGAAGGAAAGTGAACTTCCCGACAATCCGCTTTTGCTGTTTAACCGCTGGCTCCAGGAAGCCATTGATGCCAAAGTAAACGAACCTACTGCAGTGGTCGTAGGCACTGTGTCGCCCGAAGGACAACCCTCGACACGAACCGTTTTATTGAAAGACCTTCATAATGGCAAGTTCATATTCTACACGAATTATGAAAGCCGTAAAGGCAGGCATCTGGCAAATAATCCACGCGTGTCTTTGTCATTCATCTGGCATCAGCTGGAAAGGCAGGTACATATAGAAGGCATTGCAGCCAAAGTTCCGGCTCATGAATCGGATGAATATTTTAAAAACCGTCCATATAAAAGCCGTATCGGGGCCCGTATCTCTCCACAAAGCCAGCCCATCAAAAGCCGGATGCAGTTAATACGAAGCTTCGTGAAAGAAGCAGCACAATGGATAGGCAAAGAAGTGGAACGCCCGCAGCAATGGGGAGGATATGCCGTCACTCCTACCCGGATAGAATTCTGGCAAGGCAGGCCCAACAGGCTACATGACCGTTTTCTGTATACGCTACAGAAAGACGGAACCTGGAAAGTAACACGTCTGGCTCCTTGATTTTCTTACTTTTTCTTGTTTGTAATGAGAAGAATATGTAATATTGCATTCCTAAACCATTAACCCATGAAACTGGATTATATCTACCACAGTGGTTTTGCCATCGAAGCCGAAGGTGTAACCCTTATTATTGATTATTATAAAGATTCGTCAGAAACAGAACGAAACCGGGGAGTCGTACATGACTATCTACTGGAGAAACCCGGTAAGCTATATGTTCTTTCTACCCATTTCCATCCCGATCATTTTAATCGCGAGATACTGACGTGGAAAGAACAACGTCCGGACATCATCTATATTTTCTCAAAAGATATCCTGAAACATCGTCGCGCCAAGCAGGAAGATGCTATTTATATTAATAAAGGAGAAAGCTATGAGGATGATGCTTTGAGAATTGACGCATTCGGCTCGACAGACGTGGGAATTTCTTTCCTCATTCACCTGCAAGGTATGCACATATTCCATGCCGGCGATCTCAACAATTGGCATTGGAGTGAAGAATCTACCGAAGAGGAAATACGTAAAGCGAATGGTGACTTTCTGGCAGAAGTGAAATATCTGAAGCAACAAGCTCCTGCCATTGACCTCGTCTTATTTCCGGTAGACCGGCGAATGGGAAAAGATTACATGAAAGGAGCCAAACAATTCATTGAACAAATAAAAACTACTATATTTGTACCCATGCACTTCAGTGAAGATTATGAGGGAGGAAATGCTTTCCGAAACATAGCAGAGGCCAATGGATGCCATTTTATCAACATCACTCACCGAGGAGAAACTTTTGATATTACTAAATAAAACATAGAATTATGAACAGATTAACACACTTTTTTCTTGTATTATTTCTTCTCTGCCTGCCGGTAAGTATCATGGCACAGAAAGATAAAGATGACAACGACGACAGCAGATACCTTGTTGGTGCGGTTCCCGAAGTAGATGGAAAAGTTGTATTTTCCAAAGAATTCAGCATACCAGGTATGTCACAGGATCAGATATTCGACAGAATGATGAAATGGATGGAAAACAGGCTGAAAGAGAATAAAAACCAGGGAAGCCGTATTGCTTACTGGGACAAAGAAAAAGGAATGATAGCGGGAATTGGCGAAGAATGGATCGTATTCAGATCGAGTGCCTTGTCATTAGACCGCACACTGACAAACTATCAGATTACTGTAACCTGCAAACCCGGTCAGTGCCTGATGGAAATAGAAAAGATACGTTTCAGTTATCGTGAAACCGAAAGATATACCGCCGAAGAGTGGATTACCGATAAATATGCACTCAACAAATCAAAGACCAAATTGATACGCGGTCTGGCCAAATGGCGTAAAAAGACAATAGACTTTGCAGATGAGCTATTCGCCAGTGCAGCCCAGGCATTGGGAGCAGCAGAAGCAGTAGAACCTGAAGTACAGACTACGAAAAAAGCAGTAACAGCTCCCGGACCGGTAGTTATCACTCCGGCAACACCCGTTACTGTTACCACCCCGTCTGCAAGTGCCACTCCGTCTGCATCAGGTAGCATACCCGGTTATACGGAAGTAGCACCTTCACAGGTACCGGCCAGTGCTATTCAGATGGGTGCAGGCAAACTTGTAATTGCTATTGGTAAAGATGCATTCAACATGACGATGATGACTGCCAATGCAGGTGGTTCATTAGGAAAAATGGACGGTAAACCTGTTGTTTTCACCATATTCTCTCCCGATCAGTCCAACGAACAGATAGAGAAAGCAGAAACCTACTCTGTAAGATTCTATCCTTCTAACCAGACAGAGCCTTCGGTAATTCTTGAATGCAAGAAACTCCCGTCACAAGCTCCACTGGAAGGGCAACCACGTACATATGCAGGAGAAATTGTAAAAGCCTGGATTAAATAATTATTCAATGTGCCAATATGCCAATTGGCTGCGCTATTACCCTGCACAGCAATTGGCACATTGGCATATTAGCAAATTATCACATTATTAAATATGGAAATAAAAAGCAGATTTGATCACTTCAACATCAATGTAACCAATTTAGAGCGCAGTATCGCATTTTATGAAAAAGCGCTCGGCCTGAAAGAACATCATCGTAAAGAGGCTAAAGACGGTTCATTCATATTGGTTTATCTCACTGATAATACGACCGGATTCCTACTGGAACTTACCTGGTTGAAAGAACATACAGAGGCTTATGAATTAGGAGAAAACGAAAGCCATCTTTGCTTTCGCGTAGCAGGCGATTATGATGCCATCCGTCAGTATCACAAAGAGATGAACTGCGTATGCTTTGAAAATACAGCTATGGGATTGTATTTCATCAATGATCCGGACGATTACTGGATTGAAATATTACCACAGTGAACAATTGACAGTTGACAATGGACAATTGACAGTGGACAGTTGACAGTTACAATGTGGCATGATGCGCAGCTAACTGTCAACTGTCAATTGTCCACTGTCAACTAAATAACTATTTCTTATGCCTTCCCGCCCTTTTCCTTCTTATTTCCGCCTTCATTTTTGCAGCGCCAGAGCCATGCGTTCCTTTAATATAAGTTGTTTTCTTAGCTTTCGTCTTCACCTTATCTTCCTCTTTTTTAGGACCGTCTTTCTTCCCTTTAAAAACGATACCACCCATCATTGCATCTTCTAAGCTCATAATCTTACTTCTTTAATTCATATTTTCAATGTACAAAGATAATCCTTTTCTCCGAATTATCTATCTTTGCTTCCTTAACAACCAATAACCACGTAATGGAAACAACCTTACTCACAACAGACAAAGATCCTATGGGAGCTGCCATAGCCGACTATTTCAATCATCATAAGGCTAACCGCTTACAAGTATTCTCATCACAGTTCGATGAAGACGAAATCCCCGTAAGACAGCTTTTTCGTAATGCCAAAACAATGCCATTGCTTGAACGCACCGCTATGCAACTGGCAAACGGAAGTATTCTCGATGTTGGTGCCGGAAGTGGTTGCCATGCCATCGCTCTTCAGGAAATGGGGAAAGAAGTATGTGCTATCGACATTTCCCCGTTGTCTGTAGAGGTAATGAAACAACGTGGTGTTACTAACGCCCGACTTATTAATTTGTTCGATGAACAGTTTGTTGACACATTCGATACAATCCTAATGTTGATGAATGGATCCGGTATCATCGGACGACTGGAAAATATGCCTGCTTTTTTCCGGAGAATGAAAATGTTACTTCGCCCGGGCGGCTGTATATTAATGGACTCAAGTGATTTACGCTATCTTTTTGAAGACGAAGATGGTAGTTTTGAAATAGACCTTGCCGGAGACTACTATGGTGAGATTGATTTTCAAATGCAATATAAAGATATTAAAGGAGACTCATTCGACTGGCTATATATCGATTTCCAGACTCTCAGCCTCTATGCTGCTGAATATGGTTTCAAAGCCGAGCTTGTCAAAGAAGGAAAGCATTACGATTATCTGGCTAAATTAATAATGTGTTAATGTGCCAATGTGCCAATTGCTGCGCAGTGTAATAGCACAGCCAATTGGCACATTGACATATTGGCACATTATCAAAACGGAAACAGTAGTGGCAATGCAAATACCATCACTACCCCCATTATTATTTGAAGTGGTAATCCTACTTTTATATAATCCATAAACGTATATTGCCCTGCCGGCATCACCAAAGCATTGGGAGGTGTTGAGAACGGAGATGCAAAACACATACTGGCAGCTACAGTGACAGCAAACAAGAAGGGCACGGGGCTAACCCCTACCTGCAAGGCACTTTGTAAGGCAATAGGTGCCATCAATACTGCCGTCACAGTATTACTGATAAACATTGTCATCAGTGAGGTAGTGAAATAAATACCTGCCATCAAAACAATCGGTCCATAGCTCCCCAATCCACTGACAAGGCTATTGGATATGTATTCTGACGCTCCCGTTTTTTCCAATGCCAACGACATGGGAAGCATACCTGCAAACAATACGATTGTTTCCCAGTTTATTGTTTTATAAGCCGCCTCTACATTTCGGAAACAACCTGTAAGCACCATTAATACTCCTGCAATCATCACCGCAGTAACAGGAGCCACCGGGATAAAATCGAATACCATCATCACTACCATCAGGAGCATGATAGCAGCCGCCACAGGAGCTTTATAATCCAATGTTACTTTAGCTGCCTCATCCAAAGGTTGACCCAACACTACCCAATCGGCATCTTCCTTACTCAATCGTGCTATATCCTGCCAGGTACCCTGCACCAAAAGTACATCTCCACTATGCATCTTCTCATTACCCAGTCCTTGCAGGATATACTCTTTTTTACGGCGGATACCCAACACGTTCAAATTAAACTTATCGCGGAAACCAGCCTCTTTCACGGTACGATTCGATAAATTGGAAGAAGGCATCAATACGATTTCAGCAATACCAATATCATAAAAATCAAGTGATTTATCAGCCTTTGCGGCTTCTTCTGTTGTATGCCCGTCGAGCATTTCCAACAGATAATCCTGAGCAAACCGATCCACATTCTCAACCTCACCTGTAATATAAAGCACATCTTCAGCCTGCATCACGGTATCAGGAGAGGCTAGTTTTTGTGTAATCGTTTTCAGAAAACGATTTTGAGAAGCATCTCCACGACGTACCTCCAGAATATTCAGTCCATATTTACGCCGTACATCCAGATCGATAATTGTTTTTCCTATCAATGCAGATGTAGAAACAGCACGCAAACGGAATAAATTACTGGATAACCCATACTCTTTCACCAACTGGTTCAATGACTTCCCGGAAGAGAGTCCATCCTGTTTCTTTCCTTTCTTTGAAAGAAACCACTTGGTAAGGGGCAACAACACGAGTGTACCTACTACTACACAAATGATACCCACAGGTAAAAAAGAGAAAAAAGACAAAGGTTCAAATCCGGCACTTGTCAATGTATTCTGAATCACAAGGTTGGGTGGTGTACCAATCAGAGTCATCATACCTCCCATGCTACTTGCAAAAGCCAATGGCATCAACAAGCGGCTGGGATTCATACCCGCACTGACAGCCAGGCTCACTACAATGGGGAGCATCAGCGCTACAGTACCTGTGTTACTAACAAAAGCTCCGATAGCAGAAGTAACCAACATCACCAATAAAAATAATCGTAATTCACTTTTACCTGCCAGCTTCAATATCTTACTACTAATCATTTTTGCCAGCCCTGTCTGAAAGATAGCCCCACCAACCACAAACAGTCCTACCATCATAATAACTACCGAATTGGAGAAGCCCGAAAGAGCCTCTTCAGGAGTCAGTATCTGGAAAATAAGTAAAGAAATCAATGCACAAAGAGCAACGAGGTCAGAACGCACCTTACCACTCATAAAAAAAGCTGCAGATAGTACTAAAATAATGAGAGTTATAATCATAAAATGAGTTTAGGGATTAATAAAGTTTAAGTATTCCGTTCGTTTCAAAAAGACAAAAGCCAGTCAACACCGGCTTTTGTCTTTTTAAAACTACTTCTTTAGCATTTCATCAATTTTTTGCACCAAAGAGGCAAATTCTTCTTCATTATACAAGCGTGTGAGCTTCACAATCTTCCCATCACGATCAATCAATACATTTCTTGTAATTCCCGAATCGCGAAGTGCATATTTAGCAAAGATATCCGCTCCCGGGTCAAGTCCCAACGGATAAGTAACTCCGGTAGCTTTTGCAAAAGCAAGTACTTTATCCAACGGTTCATCACGATCAATACCGATCAAAGCAAAATTGGGATTATTCTTATGCTTCAACCAGATATCTTTCTCAATAAAAGGCATCTCTTTACGACATACACCACACCAACTGGCGGTGAACTGCAACATTACCACCTTCCCACGAAGAGTGGAAAGATTCACCTGTTTTCCATCGGTCAACGTCACCGTAAAATCGGGAGCCATCTCTCCTACCTTAACAATGTATCCCGTACTATCAGCCTGTACGGCACTATTATTTCCTATAGCAACCGATACGCTATCCGTAGCAGCACTCTCTTTATCCTTTTTTCCCTGTCCGGAACAAGCTAAAACGCCTGTAACCAACAAGACCAGACAAGACACATTAAAAAAAATCTTCTTCATTTTCTTTTATACCTAATTAATTGATTTGCAAAAGTAAACAAATCATATGACTTATCAAATAGCATTTTCATCCTATTTTTTTCATTTCCTTATTTGGAATTTTGGAGTAAATGATTACCTTTGCACCCGCAAAACAGAAAACGCCTCTTTAGCTCAGTTGGCCAGAGCACGTGATTTGTAATCTCGGGGTCGTTGGTTCGAATCCGACAAGAGG